>SKOM01000006.1 GCA_007120095.1 Candidatus Competibacteraceae bacterium
ACGGACTCTGATAACTCGAAGCGTAACTGCACCTGTCCGCCCGGCAAGTCGCTGACATCCAGCGACTGCAACACCGGCTGGGCCCATGCCGGCGCAACGCCTAATAACGCTACCAGCACTACCCAATATACGCTCAACCCGTAACGCCGGACTGCACCGTCCGCAATCAGCGGCCCCCGGCACCGGGTGTACTGCCCGGTTATTGCCATCGTGGTCATGCTTTATCCCCCATAGTATTTTGAGCCAGCCACCTATTCAGCCAGTGATAATCGGTTATCACGTTCACGCCAGCCCCCTGTATTCGGATCTCGAACAATTTCTTGAATTTCTACGCCCTGCTGCGTCACGGCATTGATCTCACCGTGATTCTGACCGACATAATTACCCTCGCGCACCCGATGCACTACTCCATCCGGTGCTCTGATCAATGCCCACAAGTCGTTGGTGGCAAAATCGCGAAATGTCCCGACCAAACGCAAGGCATCCAGTGTATACCCCTCCAGCTCTTCGCGGGGGCGGTCGAAATCCGGAATCACCCCGGAGGCGAACAGCGGATCGACAGGCTCCGGACGCTCCTGGCGAGTCATGGCATCGACCACAAACCGCGCATAGGCAAACGGATCTTTGAGCACACCGGCCTCGTAAGCATAAGGTCGGTAGGGTTCCACATCGGGCAATGGCCCTAGGGGCGCTCCCTCAGCGCTGCGCTTCACCTGTTCAATATAGCGCTGTAAATCCTGGGTGTCGCGATCAGCACAACCGCCAAGCAACACACCCCCCGGCAATAATAGCACTACACAAAGCTTGCCCCATGGCTTCATCAGTCTTGCTCCAGGTAACGATAGGTCTGCAAAGTGGCTGAGATGCTTAAGGTGCGTGGAGTGCTATCAAATCGCCCCCCACCGCCGACAGGGCTGAGCTCGGCATTTTCCAGCGTGACAATGCGCTCCATGCTGGCAATACTGCTGATAAACTGGCCGAATTGGTGGTAAGTTCCCGTCGCTCTGATGGAAATCGGCACAGCGGCGAAAAACTCCTGGCGACGCTCGGATTCCGGCCGGAACAACTGAAACACCAGGCCATTCAATCGTCCCAGGTTGGAGACCTCTTCCAGTAAATCCGGCATTTCAGTGCGAGTCGGCAACTGCTGGATCAATTCATCAAGCAGCGCCTGCAACTCAGCCAAACGCTCGCGGTATTCGTCGATATTGGCGACTACCCGCTGTTTTTGTTCAAATTCACTGCGCAAACTGGTTTCCTGACGCTGTTTGGACTCTAACTCATCGAGTAGATTGCTGATATGGAAATACCAACCGGCAAGACCCACAGCAATAATGATCACCACCACAGCCCCGATCTTGGCCGGTAAGGGCCAGGCACCGAGGTTATTAAAATCAAGATCGTTTAAGTCGGATAAAGTCATGGTCGGCTGTTCCTCAGGCTAGGGCCGCGCGCCGCCGTGCTGGCTAACCGTCAGCTCGAAATTACTGACCGGCACATTATCGCCCACCCGTTGATTCTGAATCACTCGCAACGTGGGGTCATTGAATACTGGGGATTGTTCAAACTCGCGCATGAAATCCGAGACCGTATTATTAAATCGGGCGTTGCCGCGCAGGGTGAAATTATAGCCACGCGTCTGTAGCGAGAGAACGTACACATCGGCGGGCACTAAACGCACAAAAGTATCCAGGGCCACCACTTTATCGGGGCGGCTTTGCTGCAAACCGCGAATAGCCTCCAAGCGCGAGATTAAACGCGCTTCGGTGCGCTCCATTTCACGAATTTCCCGCTCGACCCGAGCCACACGGGTAATTTCGGTGCGCAACATCTGATTGCGGGTTTCCTGATGATTGATCAGGTTCGTAATATGCCAGTGTGCCGCGCCGATGCCGGCAAGCGCTACCAGTACGGCGGCAACCAACACCCCGCGAAACTTATGCTCTTGGGCGGTGCGGCGTTCTTCACGCCAAGGGGTTAGATTGATGCGGGTCATTGATCAAGACTCCTTATGGCCAGACCACAGGCAGTGGCGTATAAAGGCGCATCACGCATCAGACCATGACGGTTCACCCGTTTGGCTGTGGTAAAGTTGTTAAACGGGTTGCCTATTATGGAGGGTACACCGATATATCCGGACAGTGTGCGCTCCAGGCCTTCGATCATGCCGCCGCCACCGACCAGCACAATGCTGTCGATGGAGTTGTAATTACCCGAAGAGTAGTAGAACTGTAAAGCACCGCTGACTTGCTCAGCCACCGAGTGACGAAAGGGCTCCAAAACAGTCGGCTCGTAATCAGCGGGCAAGTCACTGCTGCGCTGAGCTAAAAGCGCCTGATCACGGGTCATGTCATAAGTATCGGCAATGGCTTGGGTGAGTGTGGAACAACCGATGGCCTGGTCACGGCTAAAAACCGCCCGCTCACCATGCAGGACATACAAGCTGGTGGCATAAGCGCCGACATCCACCACCGCTGTACGGATGGTGTTTAAACGACTCATGTGCTCGTCGGTGAGTTCTTCTCCAGCGAAATACAAGTCACTGGACAATAACCGAAAGGTGTTCTCCAAAGCGTAGGTTTCCACATCGGCGATGATGCACTTGAGCCCAGCCTCCTGCAGTACATCACGGCGCAGATCCACCAGCTCACGCCGAGCAGCGACTATCATCACATCGCGGAAGTCGCGACCCGTGCGCGACGCGCCCCGCGGCTCAAAATCCATGTAAATATCATCGATGGGAAAGGGGATGTACTGCGCGGCATCGACTTCCAGTGCGTCTTCAATCGCAGTCTCGTCATACTCATTCGGCATGGCGACAGTGCGCATGATCACCCCGGCAGTCGGCATAGCCACTGCGGCCTTGCGCAGCCGGGTGCCGGAGGACTTAACCGCTTGTTTCAGCGCCATCGCGACCTGCTCCACATCGTTAGGCTTATGATCTTCGAAAATGCCTTCGGGTAACGACTCAATGGCACAGGCCTCGACTTGCAGGCGCTTACCTTTGCGAATGATTTCCATCACCTTGACCGATGACGGGCTGATATCGACACCGAGGAAACGTTCTTTGGTTTTGAACACCGCAAATTATCCCAAACTGCCCAGAAAAGTTGCTGAACACACCACAGCGATGCATTACAGTCTAGCACTGTTTACTTTTAACAACACTGTTGTGTTTTCGCAAGCTTTAGCGGCCATTTTTTCACAAACTTTAGCGGCGTTTTTTTATGCAGGATCACCTTGGGGTACGCGCCCAGGGTTCGAAAATCTCCCGCGCCATCGCCGCCCCCTTATCACTGAGCCATAACAGCCCGGCATCGCGCCGAATTAAACCCCGATCCAGGCCACGCAGAATCACTGCCTGAGCACGCTGCTCTGGCCAGCCGAGATGCTCAATCAAGGCTTGCGTGGTATTTTCCACGCCCCTTTGCGGGCTGTCTTGATGGCTGAACACATGCGCCACCAAGGCCATGCAGTCATTATCCAGACGCTGCTCACGACGGCGCAGCCACTGCGCCACCAGCCCCTGCTGCGGGGCAAACAACAGCGCCAGGGTAAAAAACACCCCGGTCATTGAGGCCATCATACCACCGATGGACACATCCCAGCGCACCGCCAGCACATAGCCGGATACACAAGACAGCACGGCCAGCGCCACAGCGATGAGTATCATGTAATCCAAGCGACGGGTGAGTAAAAACGCACTGGCCGGGGGCACGATGACAAAGGCGATAAATAAGATCGCCCCGACGGCGTCAAACGAGGCCACGGCGGTGACACTGGTCAGGGTCAGCAGGGCGTAAAATAACAGTCCCGGCGCAAACCCCAGCACGGCGGCCAGACCGGGATCAAATACCGCCAGTTTAAGTTCTTTCCATAACAACACCACGAACGCCAGATTCACCACCAGCACCACCGACAGGGTAAGCAGCGCCACCGGCACCCGCACTCCGCCCAAGGTCACGGTGTGTAACCACACAAAAGCAATCTCGCCCAGCAAGACGGTATCGACATCGATGTGCACATTGCGGGCATACAGGCTGATTAAAATCACCCCGGCGGCAAACAGCGCGGGGAACACCAAACCAATGGCGGCATCCATTTTCACCAGCCGGGAACGCGCCAAGGCTTCCGACAGCACCACCGTTAGCACCCCGGCCAGCGCGGCGCCGATGACCTGTACCGGGCCGGCCACCTGGCGGGTCAGCAGCCAGACGACAATAATGCCAAACACAATGGAATGGCTGATGGCATCGGTGAGCATGGCGCTGCCGCGCAGGACGAGAAACGTGCCCAGAAGGGCCGCCGAAACTCCGACCAG
>SKOM01000270.1 GCA_007120095.1 Candidatus Competibacteraceae bacterium
ACACAGGCGTCATTGGTCGACGTATCGCCATCGACGGTGATGGCATTGAATGAATCAGCCACCGCCGTTTGTAACGTGGCTTGCAATGGCTCAGTCGCCACGGCGGCGTCAGTAGCGATAAACGCCAGCATCGTAGCCATATTCGGGCAAATCATGCCCGCGCCTTTGGCCATGCCAGTGACAGTGACAGACTGCCCCGCTATACACATTGGGTGGGAAATCAGCTTGGGGCGGGTATCCGTGGTTAAAATTCCCCAGGATGCCGCCGCCCAACCCTCGGCCGATAATTCAGCCACAGCCTGCGGGATCGCCGCCTGGATACGCTCCACCGGTAAGGGTTCGCCAATGACCCCGGTGGAAAACGGCAACACTGCTGACACCGGACAGCCCACCTGCTCTGCAAGTGACTCACAACTCGCCCGTGCCGCCAGCACACCCGGCTCGCCAGTACCCGCATTGGCATTACCGGTATTGATCAACAGATAGCGTGGGGCACTCTGAGCCAGGTGCTCACGGGCAACGGTGACCGGTGCGGCGCAAAACGCGTTACAGGTGAACACAGCAGCGGCAGTACTGCCCTCAACGATTTCCATAATGACCAAATCACGGCGGTCGGGGTAGCGAATGCCGGCGGCCGTAGTACCTAAACGGATACCCGCAATCGGCAATACCCCATCACTCACGAAAGCCGCCCATGACAGTATTTATACTTTTTACCCGAACCACAGGGACAGGGTTCATTGCGACCGATTTTCCGCCCTTCGCGGACAAAGGGCTCATGCGGTGTACCGGATGGGCGTTTAGCCGCATCTTCGGGAGGTTCTTCTACCAACGCCGAGCGGCTGCCGGCATGTTCATAGTTCAATTCCTGCTCTAAAGGATTAGGAGGCGGTGGCTCGGGCGGAGTCTGCTGGAACTGGATACGCGCCAATACGCTGACGGTCTCATGGCGAATCCGATCCAGCAAAGCGCTAAACATTTCAAAAGCTTCGCGCTTGTATTCTTGTTTGGGATTTTTCTGAGCATAGCCGCGCAGATGAATCCCTTGGCGCAGATAATCCATTGCCGCCAGGTGCTCTTTCCATTGAGTATCGAGCACCTGTAACAACACGGATTTTTCCAGTTGACGCATCGCCTTGGGACCGATCAAGGCTTCTTTATCAGCATAGTGGCTTTTCAAATCGGCCACAATACGCAACCGCAAAGGCTCTTCATGCAAATCCGTTTCGGTATCCAGCCAGTGGCGAATGCTCGGCTTGAGGCCAAAATCTTTTTCCAGAGCTTGTTCTAAGCCTTCCACATCCCACTGCTCTTCCAAACTCTGTGGGGGAATGTACTGATCGATGATTTTATTGACGACCTCATCGCGCATCATGGCCAGGGATTCGCTCAGATCGTCATTAACCAGTAATTCATTGCGCCACTGATAGACAAATTTGCGCTGGTCGTTAGCGACATCGTCAAATTCCAACAGGTTTTTACGCACATCGAAGTTATGAGCTTCGACCTTGCGCTGGGCGTTTTCAATCGCCCGGCTTACCCAGGGGTGTTCAATGGCCTCGCCGCGCTCCATGCCGATTTTCTGCATCAAACCAGACACTCGCTCAGAGGCAAAAATACGCATGAGGGTGTCTTCCAGTGAGAGATAAAACCGGCTGGAACCGGGATCACCCTGACGTCCGGAACGCCCGCGTAACTGGTTATCGATACGCCGTGACTCATGGCGCTCGGTGCCGATGATGTGTAAGCCGCCCGCTTCGATAACCGTGTCATGGCGTTGCTGCCAGGCGGCACGCACCTGCTCGCGCTGTGCTTCACTGGTTTCAGGATCGAGTTCGTCGAGTTCTTTTTGCAGATTGCCGCCGAGCACAATATCGGTACCGCGACCGGCCATATTGGTGGCAATCGTCACGGTACCCGGTCGCCCGGCCTGAGCCACGACTTCAGCTTCTCGATCATGCTGCTTGGCGTTCAAAACCTGATGAGTGATTTTCTCTTTTTTGAGTAATTTCGCCAGATATTCCGAAGTTTCGATTGAGGCGGTACCCACCAACACGGGTTGCTGGCGCTGCTGGCAGTCACGAATATCGGTTAGAATGGCTTCAAATTTTTCATCTTTACTCAGGTAAACCAGATCCCCCATGTCTTTGCGTATCATGGGTCGATCGGTGGGAATAATCACCACTTCCAAACCATAGATTTGCTGAAACTCGGGGGCTTCGGTATCCGCCGTACCGGTCATGCCGGATAGGGTGTTATACAAGCGGAAATAATTCTGGAAGGTAATGGAAGCCAGTGTCTGGTTTTCCGATTGAATTTTGACCCCTTCCTTGGCTTCAACCGCCTGATGCAGACCATCTGACCAGCGCCGTCCTGGCATGGTGCGCCCGGTAAATTCATCAACAATAATCACCTGGCCGTCGCGGACAATGTATTCCACATCACGGTGGTACAGGGCATGGGCACGTAGGGAAGCATTCAAATGATGAAATAAAATCAGATTGTTACTATCGTACAGGCTCTCGCCTTCACGCAATAAACCCGATTCGGTCAGCAAGCGTTCGGCTTTTTCATGACCTAACTCGGTCAGCATGATCTGTTTAGTTTTCAGATCCACCGTGTAATCGCCGGTGTCTTCTTCTTCTTCAGAAGACTCGTGTTCCTGCAAAATCAACTGCGGCACAATGTCATTGAGCTGGCGATACAAGTCAGAAGACTCTTCAGCAGGCCCGGAGATAATCAACGGCGTGCGCGCTTCGTCAATGAGAATCGAGTCCACTTCGTCGACTACGGCGAAATTTAAACCGCGCTGGGTCTTTTGCTCTAAGCTGAACGCCATATTATCGCGCAGATAATCAAAGCCGAACTCGTTATTAGTGCCATAGGTAATATCAGCCGCATAGGCTTCACGCCGAGTCACCGGGCGCAGGTGCATATACCCGCCCGCGCTGCCGTCATAATCAGGATCGTAACGATACGAACTGCTATCCGGACCACGACCACCCGAGGCATTAATAACGCCGACCGACAGCCCTAAGAAATGGTAGATTCGCCCCATCCAGTTGGCGTCACGGCGGGCGAGATAGTCGTTGACGGTGACCAGATGCGCCCCTTTACCCCCGAGAGCGTTGAGGTAAATCGCCAACGTAGCAACCAGGGTCTTGCCCTCACCGGTCTTCATTTCGGCGATTTTGCCTTGATGCAATACCATGCCGCCGATCAACTGAACATCAAAATGCCGCATACTCAAGGTGCGTTTGCTGGTTTCACGAACCACGGCAAAGGCTTCTGGCAGCAGTTGGTCTAGGGTTTCACCCTGTTCTGATCGTGCTCGGAACTCAGTGGTTTTAGCTTGCAGTGCGAGATCATCCAGCGCCGCTACGTCAGTTTCAAGCGCGTTGATCTGGGCAATGGCACGCTGCAATCGCTTGAGAACTCTGTCATTACGACTTCCGAAAACTTTTTTGAAGACATTACTAAACATTTAAAAATTGCTACTCAGTTGTTCAAGCGGCATTGATTGCAGCGAGAAAATCTCACCTCTCAGCCAACAGTCAGCACCGGCTGAAGGAAAGACACGGGTGCCTGACGGGCATCGGCGAAAGCAACCATCTCCCAAGCATCCGCGTTAGCGAGCAGAGAGCGGGCTAGCTGATTATTCAAGGCGTGACCGGATTTATAGCCACTGATCTGACCTATCAGACTATGTCCTAGCAGGTAGAGATCGCCAATGGCATCGAGAATTTTGTGGCGAACGAACTCGTCATCATAACGCAGGCCACCGGCGTTCAAAATGCGGTAGTCATCAATGACTACCGCATTATCCAGGCTTCCACCTAAGGCCAGGCACTGTTCGCGCAAGTATTCCAAATCGCGCACGAAGCCGAATGTACGGGCACGGCTGATCTCTTTGACAAATGAAGCCGTGGAAAAATCAATCTCGGCAACCTGCGCACTTTGCTTGATCACCGGATGGTTGAAATCAATGGCAAAACGAATTTTAAACCCATCGAAAGGCTCAATACGAACCCATTTATCGCCGTCACTCACAGTGATCGGACGTTTGATGCGGATAAATCGCTTAGGCACATTCTGTTCGGCAAGTCCTGCGGACTGAATCAGAAATACGAATGGGCTGGCACTGCCGTCCATAATCGGCACTTCGGATGCATTGACATCGACATAGGCATTATCGATACCTAAGCCCGCAAACGCCGCCATCAGATGCTCTACGGTAGATACTCGACACTCACCCTGTTGCAGCGTTGTTGACAACTGAGTGGCCCCGACATGATCAGCATGCGCTTTAATGTCAACGGGCACGGCATAGTCAACACGCCGAAACACGATACCGGTATCAGGCGCAGCCGGACGCAGCACCAGACGTATTTTTTCACCTGTGTGCAAACCGACACCCGTCGCACGGATGATATTTTTTAGGGTTCTTTGCCTGATCATCGGTTACTCCCCGGCTGTGGCATAAATCGGACAATTGTTGCTGTAGAGAGACACAGCATATCACACAAACAACAATTTTAACACGAATTCAGGGCCACAGCGTACATCCAGCCACGCGCATTCCGCCAACGGCACTCAATCTGAGGCTATCGGCGGATGCGCGCCAGCGCTCAGTCCGCCTGACGGCGCAGAAACGCTGGAATGTCAAGATAGTCCAAATCTTCGTCAGCGCGATCCTCATTGCTCGTCCGTGCTGCCGGACGCTCATCAGCACCGTGAGATGATTTCACCGGGCGCAACAGAGTAGATGCAGGCTTTTCGACCGCTGCCGTCGCCGCTTGGGTACGACCAATACCGGTAGCGACAATCGTCACCCGCAGCTCGTTCTGCATATCCGGGTCGAGCACCGTACCCACCACGACAGTGGCTTCTTCGGAGGCCAGTTCCTGGATGGTTTCGCCGACTTCATTGAATTCGCCCAGCGCCAGATCATGCCCCGAGGTAATGCTCACCAGCAACCCCCGCGCCCCTGCCAGATCGAAGTTTTCCAGCAGCGGGCTGGCAATCGCAGCCTCAGCGGCCTCGCGTGCCCGACCGTCACCCGTCGCGCGTCCCGATCCCATCATGGCCATGCCCATTTCCGACATCACGGTACGCACATCAGCAAAGTCGACATTGATCAGCCCGGGTCGGGTAATCAACTCAGCAATACCTTGAACCGCACCCAGTAGTACATCGTTGGCCGCTTTAAACGCATCAATCAGGCTGATTCCTTTACCCAGCACACTCAGCAGTTTTTCATTAGGAATCGTAATCACGGAATCCACACAGTCGCTGAGTTCTTTGATCCCTTCAATAGCGATTTGCATCCGCCGCTTACCCTCGAAGGGGAAGGGTTTGGTCACCACGGCTACGGTTAAAATACCCATTTCTTTAGCGACTTGAGCTACTACAGGTGCCCCACCGGTACCGGTACCTCCACCCATACCGGCAGTAATAAATACCATATCGGCACCGTTTAATAATTCACGGATACGTTCACAATCCTCTAGCGCCGCCTGCCGACCGATATCCGGGTTAGCCCCGGCACCCAGCCCCTTGGTGATGTTAGCGCCCAATTGCAGGGTATTGCGTACCGAACTTTGGGCAAGGGCTTGGGCATCAGTATTAGCGCAGATGAAATCTACGCCTTCAATATTGGCACCGAGCATATGCTCAACCGCATTGCTGCCACCACCGCCAACACCCACGACTTTAATCACTGCGTTATTGTTATGGCCATCCACGAGTTCAAACATAATATCGTCTCCTCATCACAAAAATTATTGAAATAAAACTAAAAGTTCCCTTGCACCCAACGCTTCAAGCGTTCAAACAAACCGTGTTGGTCACCTTGATCTTCAATCAACTGCTTAAATGACGGGTAACGGTGCCCAAACAGTAATAACCCCACAGCCGTCGAGTAGATGGGGTTGTCAATCAAACCGTTTAAACCAACCACTCGATTTGGGGAGCCCAAACGCACAGGCATATGGAAGACCTCTTCGGCTAGCTCCAACGCGCCTTCCATACGTGAACTGCCACCGGTCAGCACCACGCCCGCTCCAATCAAGCTCTCGAACCCACTGCGTTGCAGTTGATCCTGTACCAGCTCAAACAGCTCCTCATAGCGATTCTGTACCACCTCAGCCAGATTCTGGCGGGCCAGGCGCTGGGGTGCTCGACCGGTAATGCTCGGCACCTCAATCAGTTCGTCCGCATTAACTAATTGACTCAAGCAACAGGCGTATTGAATTTTGATCTGCTCGGCGTGTTGAGTCGGAGTGCGCAAAGCGACAGCAATATCATTGGTCACCTGGTCACCACCAATCGGTATCACCGCACTATGACTGATACTGCCTTGAGTGAATACGGCGATGTCGGTCGTCCCACCGCCGATATCAACCAGGCACACCCCCAAATCACGTTCGTCATCAGTGAGTACCGCCTCAGCTGAGGCCAACTGCTGCAAAATCACTTCATCGACTTGATAACCGCAGCGATGGACGCACTTGGTCACATTTTGCGCCGCATTAATGGCCCCGGTAACCAGATGGACATTGGCTTCCAGACGCACCCCGGACATACCGATCGGCTCACGAATCCCCTCTTGCTGATCAATTAAATACTCCTGGGGAATGGAGTGCAGAATTTTCTGATCTGCTGGGATGGCTACCGCCCGGGCAGACTCCAACACCCGAGCCACGTCTTCGGCGGTCACCTCGCCACTTTTGATCGGTGCCATACCATGCGAGTTACGGCTGCGGATATGACTACCCGATATACCGGCATAGACCGAGTGAATCCGACACCCCGCCATTTGCTCAGCCTCCTCAGCAGCACGCTGAATCGACTGCACGGTGGATTCAATATTGACCACCACACCCTTTTTCAAACCGCGTGCCGGATGAGTGCCGATGCCGACAACCTCCAGTTGACTGTCGAGATTAACCTCTCCGACAATTGCCACGACCTTGGAGGTACCGATATCCAAAGCCACCATCATTTGCTTATCGTCTTTACGTGCCATTTATGTCATCCTAATTCAGCGCACTGCCAAGTGTCGCAGACGTTGAGGAACGCGGCTGCCGTCAGCCGGCAGGGAATCGTCATCAGGCCACTCTACCCAGCGCAATGCGGCACCATCGGGATACCGCAGATCCACAGCGGCCAGTTCGCTCAGGTGCGGCTGCAAAACATCGGGGTACAGCGTGACAAAGCGCTGTAAGCGCGTCAGCCCATCCCGGCTACCTAACTCCACTGTTACCCCACTCGGTAAGGTCAAACGTCGGTTACCATACTGATCCCAATGCAAGGTTTCAATGACCAGACCCAGCGTACTGAGCGAGCGACTGAAGACCTGATAAGATTGCAATAATTCGTCGGCCTTATCGGCAGACCCATACAACCGCGGCCACGGCTTACCTGCGGGTATCTTAGCGGGGTAAAACACTTGCGCATCGACATCAAGCAACGCACCTTCGCCCCAATACGCCACCGCCTGCCGGGCCTGTAAGTGCACGGCCAGACCATCCGGCCAATGGCGTTGCAACTCGGCGGCAACAATCCAGGGCTCAGCCAGCAAACGCTGCTGCAACTCAGCCAAATCCAAGCTCAGCAGGTTGCGCCCCAGCTGGTCTTCCAATAGACCTTGCAACGCAGATGTACTCATTTGGGAAGGTTGTCCCGCAATGCTGATCTGACGCAACGGCAACTGTTCGGGAGCCGATAACCAGCGCAGCGACTGTACCCCTATTGCGGCCAGCAAGGCCACCATCAGCGCAGCGGTCCACTGACGTCCTCGCCGAGCTCTTTGCTTGGCAACGACCTTAAAGCGTGGGGTTGCGCCTTTATTTCGTCTGAACATTATCCAGCCTCACGAGCAGTTATGGTGGATTCTGGCAGAATCTGATGACATTGACCGGAATCGCCGACAATACGGACCTCCGGTCGTAATCGTACGCCGTGGGACGCTTCAACGCGGGTCGCAACATAACCAATCAGCGCTTCCAGATCGGCTGCCGTTGCCGCGCCCGTGTTCACAATGAAATTAGCATGTTTCTCAGATACTTGTGCACCCCCAATACGATAGCCTTTAAGACCTGCCGTGTCGATCAGACGAGCCGCATAATCATCTGGCGGGTTGCGGAATACCGAACCACAGCTGGCGACTCGGGTCGGCTGGCTGCGATTACGCTGTTGCAAAAAATCGCGGATCAAAGCGGATGAGCGGTCAGGACAGCCGGGTTGTAAGCTTAGATGCGCAACCGTAAAACCCGCTTCTTTGAGTCCAACCACGGAACGGTAGGCGATCGTGAAATCATCTGGCGACCGGTAGCGGGTTTGACCGTTACGATCTATGGTCTCCACAGCGCTGACCCAACGCCAAGTCTCCCCGCCCCAGGCACCGGCATTCATTGCCAAAGCGCCTCCCATGGTTCCGGGTATCCCGGCCAAAAACTCAACACCGGTCAAACCATGGCGAGCGCAAAAGCGTGCAACCTTGGCACAGGCAACCCCTGCCTCGACACGAACGCTATACTCACCGCTGCGACGAATGTCTTGCAACGCGCCTTGCATCAGGATTACTGAACCTGCAAATCCCCCATCACGCACTAAAAGATTGCTGCCTAAACCTAACCATAGCAACGGCTCATCAGGTGACTGCCGGGCGAGGTAAGCCCCCAGATCCGCCAAATCTGCCGGGCGGTAAAACCGCCGTGCCGGCCCGCCAACCCGCCAAGTGGTATAACGCGCCAGAGATTCTTGGAAGCGCAACACGCCGCGCAGAGAGATGGGGGGATTCATAGACATCCGCCATCCTCGGCTAAACGTGCCGCCACAGTGCCGATATCACCCGCGCCCATGACTAATAAAATATCACCGCCCTCAAGCACACCGGAAAAGGCTGCTGGCAACTCCTCAACGGATCCCACAAACACGGGATCGAGTTTGCCGCGGGCGCGAATAGCGCGGCTCAGACTCCGCCCATCAACCCCTGCAATCGGCACCTCGCCCGCTGGATAAATTTCGGTGAGCAACAACGCATCTGGAGTCGCGAGTACATTAGCAAAATCGTCAAATAAATCCCGAGTACGGCTGTAACGATGCGGCTGGAACGCCAACACCAGCCGCCGGTCAGGCCAGCCACCACGCACCGCCTGCAACACCGCAGCCAGCTCGCGGGGATGATGGCCATAATCGTCCAAAACCAATGCCCGACCGCCGCCGGGCAGATTGACCTCACCATGCTGTTGGAAACGGCGACCAATGCCTTGAAACCGGGCTAGACCACGGCGCAAAGCCGGCAAAGCCACACCCAGTTCCAAGCCAACAGCCAGCGCCGCTAGCGCATTCAGTACACTGTGCCGACCGGGTAAATTCAGCGTGAAGGTTTCCAGATCATCCATATCGGGCAGCCGCGCTTGAAACGTGGTGCTCATACCCTGTTGGTACATACTCACCACCTGTAAATCGCAATCAGCGCTGCTGCCATAGGTCAGCAAGGGGCGGCCGATATGCGGTAATAACTCCCGCACACGCGGGTCATCGATGCAAACGACAGCCAGCCCATAAAACGGCAGGTGATGGAGGAATTCCAGAAAAGTATCGCATAAACGATTAAAATCCCCCTCATAAGTTGATAAATGGTCGGCATCAATATTAGTCACCACCGACAACAGGGGTTGCAGGTGCAAAAATGACGCATCGCTTTCATCAGCTTCGGCGACCAGATAGCGCCCAGCACCTAAACGGGCATTGGTGCCTGCGCTATTCAGCCGCCCGCCGATCACAAACGTGGGATCCAGCCCGCCTTCAGCCAATAAACTGGCGATCAGGCTGGTAGTGGTGGTGTTACCATGGGTGCCAGCCACAGCAATCCCATAGCGAAACCGCATCAGTTCCGCCAACATCTCAGCACGCGGCACCACCGGCACCCGGCTAGCACGAGCCGCAACGACCTCAGGGTTATCGGCGGTCACCGCACTGGAGACAACCACCGCGTCGGCCCTTTTGATGTGTTCGGCAGCATGACCGAGGTAAATCGTTGCCCCCTGGTCGGCTAAACGCTCGGTCATGGCGGAACGCTGGAGATCCGAACCGGACACACTGTAGCCGAGATTAAGCAACACCTCGGCAATACCGCCCATACCTGAGCCACCAATGCCGACAAAATGCAGATGGCGAATACGTCGCATATCCTGCTGCTGTACGACTGATCCGGTCATGATTGCGCCACCTCAATACAATGATTCGCTAGCCGCTGAGCTGCATCTGGCCGAGCTTGGGCGCGCGCTGCAACCGCCATGGCCAGCAGCCGTTGCCGATCCGTACCCAGCTCACCCAGAATCTCGGCCAGCCGTTGTGAGTTGAGTTCAGGTTGCGGCAGCAATATAGCGGCCCCGTTGTTAACCAGAAAACCGGCGTTAACGGTCTGATGATCATCGACAGCATGAGGATAAGGCACTAATAATGCCCCGACACCCGCAGCGGCCAGTTCAGCAACCGTCAGTGCGCCGGCACGGCAAATCACCAGATCGGCCCAGCCATAGGCCAGCGCCATATCCTCGATGAACGCCTCGACCCGGGCTTTCACAGCGACGGACTGGTAAGCTGCTGCAGTTGCTGCGTCTCGGTTAGCACCAGCTTGATGCCAGATCTGTGGGCGCTGTTCAGCGGGCACCAGCGCCAGTGCCTGCGGCAAGGTTTCATTGAGCGCTTGAGCGCCCTGACTGCCACCCAACACCAACACCCGCAGATGACCCTGATCGTGTGTGGCAAAACGTTCTGTCGGGTCGGCCAAAGCAGCAATACTGCGACGAACCGGATTACCCACGACAACGGCATGCGGCAGAGTATCCGGAAAGCCGGTTAACACCCGCTGGGCAAACCCGCGCGCCAACCAGCGATTGGTCATGCCGGGGCGGGCATTTTGCTCGTGAATCAGCAAAGGGATCCGTAACAGACGCGCGGCCACGCCACCCGGGCCACTGACAAATCCGCCCATGCCCAGTACCGCACAGGGGCGCACCCGGCGCAATACCGTCACAGCTTGCCACAGGGCTCGCAGCACCATCAATGGCGCCAGCAAGCGCCGTCGCCAATCATGGCCACGTAAACCGGTGACTTCCAGCCACTCAATGGGTATGCCGGCTGCCGGTACTAAGCGCGCTTCCAGACCGCATCGTGTACCTAACCACACCACGGGGATGTCCCGTGCCTGCACGCATTCAGCCACAGCCAAGGCCGGAAACACATGTCCACCGGTACCGCCGGCCGTGATGATCAACGGTGAACGGGTCATGGCATGGACTCCTGAGTGGATTTTGCCGGTGGAGGAGGCGATTCGCTGGTTTCGCTACCGATGCGTAATAACATCGCCAGCATCAAACAGGTCACCACCAAACTGCTGCCTCCATAACTCAGCAGCGGTAAGGTCAGCCCCTTGGTCGGCAACAAACCCATATTCACCCCGATGTTCACCAGGGTCTGCAGAGCCAATAACAAACCTAAACCATGGGCTAAATTTGCTGCAAAGCGGTTACCCGCTTGCGCCGCTCGATCGGCAATCACAAAGGCCCGCCAGACCATCACAGCATACAAACACAGCACGAACAACACACCAATCAGACCGAGCTCCTCGGCAAGAATGGCGAACAGAAAATCCGTGTGGGCTTCGGGCAGGTAATGATGTTTTTGAATGCTCTCGCCCAGTCCCATGCCGAACGGACCGCCGCGGCCGATCGCAATCAGCGCCTGAGTAAGTTGAAAACCGTCGCCGAAGGGATCTTGCCAAGGATTCATGAAATTGGTCATACGCCGCAAACGATATTCTGAGGAATATACCAAAGCCAGCATGCCGGCAAAAATGAGCCCTTGAAGCACTATAAACCGCCCAATTTTGATCCCGGCCAAAAACACCATGCCCAAAGCGGTCGCCACCAATACTGCAGCCGTACCAAAATCCGGCTGCAACAACAGCAAAATGGCAATAATGCCGAGCACGAACATCAGTCGCAGCATGGCCATCATCGAAGTGTAAAGCTCAACACCGTAACGTTGCAGGTAGCCGGCGATATACACCAAAGCGAACAGTTTCACCAACTCGGCAACTTGAACACTAATCGGGCCGACCCGAATCCAACGGGCGCTACCGTTGACTTCATGGCCAATGCCCGGAACCAACACTAATATCAACAGGGCTAAGCCCAGCAACAGCAGCCATGCACTCGCCCGTAACCATCTTTGTAAAGAAACTCGCAGCATACAAGCCGCTGCAATTAGGCCGATGACCAGGGCCATCACTTGGCGCAGCAGGAACTGCAAAGGCTGAGTTTCGGATAGCGGAGCTGAGGCCGAGGCCACCATCAACAGCCCCAAAGCCAGCAACAAGAAGGCCGCTCCCAGCAACCAGCCATCCCAGCGCAGCGGTTCGGCCGCACCGATCTGAGCGCGCCATACTGGATTTAACATCGCAACTGCTCCTTCACGGCGCTGGCGAAGGCGCGACCACGGGTCTGGTAACCACTGAACCAATCGAAACTCGCGCAGGCGGGTGATAACAGCACACTATCGCCCGATTCGGCCAGTTCTGCGGCACAGGCAACCGCCTCGCGCATGTCCCGGGCCTGGCGTTGCTTCACCCCGTGACCAATAGCGCCGCCAATCAACCCACCGTCACGACCGATCAGTACCACGGCGCGCAGTTTATCCCTCAGTACCTGCAATAAGCTGAAATCCTGACCTTTACCTTCTCCCCCGGCAATCAATACCACTTTGCCGGCTAACCCCTGAACGGCCGCTACCGTCGCACCGACATTGGTACCTTTGGAATCGTTATACCAATCCACCCCGTTGCTTTCAGCCACCCATTCACAACGATGCGGCAGACCGCGAAAGGCCACCACCGCTTGCCGCATGGCTTCACATTCCAGCCCTATGGCGTGCCCCAAGGCCAGAGCCGCCAGTACATTAGCCCAGTTATGGCGACCTTTAAGGGGTAAATCGCGGGTATGGAGCCAAGGGTGTTCACTCCACGCCAACCACGGCTCACCTGCGTGGTGCACCATGCCTACGGTGTTTGCCGTCGGGCGACCTAGGGTGAACCCATACTGCGGACGCCCAGTTTGGGCCATCTGCGCCACTGCGGGATCATCACGGTTAAGCACTTGCACCCCAGAACCTTGAAACACGCGCTGTTTAGCAGCGATATAGGCCGACAAGCTGGGGTAACGATCCAGATGATCGGGGCTGATATTGAGCACACAGGCGGCTTGGGCATTGAGACTGATTGTGGTCTCTAACTGAAAACTCGACAACTCCAATACATAGAGGTCAATGGCTTCATCCAGTAAATCCAAGGCGGGTGGCCCTAAATTACCCCCCACCGCAACGCGCACGCCTGCCGTGCGAGCCATCTCACCCAATAGGGTTGTCACGGTGCTCTTACCATTAGAACCGGTGATCGCCACAACCGGTGCCTGTGCCCAGCGAGCGAATAATTCGATATCGCCGATGATCTCAACGCCCTGCTGCTCAGCACGGTGTACGGCCGGCTCATGTCGCGCGACCCCAGGACTCAGTATGAGGGTTCCAGTCCGACTCAATACCGCCGGGTCGAACGGCCCGAGATACACCGCTTGCGGGCGCAGCTTATGTACGGCGGACACATTCGGCGGTGCACTGCGACTGTCAGCGACAGCAAACGGTATACCGCGAGCATTCAAGGCCCGAGCGACCGATAAGCCGCTTTGTCCTAATCCCACTATCAGCACATCACCGTTGAGTCGCATGGGTTCACCGAATTTTCAGAGTCGCCAGACCGATTAACACCAGTATCACCGTCATAATCCAAAAACGCACGATGACCCGTGGCTCAGGCCAGCCTTTGAGTTCATAGTGGTGATGCAGTGGTGCCATGCGAAAAATACGCCGTCCGGTCAACTTGAACGAGGCCACTTGCAGAATGACTGAAACGGTTTCGAGAACGAATATCCCAGCCATGACGAATAACACCAGTTCCTGGCGTACCAACACAGCAATAACCCCCAGTGCGGCCCCTAAGGCCAGTGCGCCCACATCGCCCATAAACACCTGGGCTGGATAAGCGTTGTACCAGAGAAATCCCAGCCCGGCACCGACAATAGCGCCGCAGAACACCACCAGCTCGCCCACGCCGGCGACATAGGGTATTTCCAAATAACTGGCAAAATTGACATGTCCTGAGGCATAGGCAAAGACACCGAGCGCGCCGGCTACCATCACTGCGGGCATGATGGCTAAGCCGTCCAGGCCATCAGTTAAATTAACCGCATTACTAGAGCCAACAATAACTATATAAGTCAAAGGGATGAACAACCAGCCGAGCTCGATGGCGACGGTCTTGAAGAAGGGCACAATGAGCTGGGTTTCCACCGGTGATTGAGCGGCGAAGAACAACACCAATGCGGCACTCAAGCCGATGATCGATTGCCATAAGTATTTACTGCGCGCCGGTAACCCTTTGGAATTTTTGAGCACCAGCTTGCGGTAATCATCCACCCAGCCAATCAGGCCAAAGGCCAGAGTCACTAACAGTACAATCCAAACTTGATGCAAACGCAGATCGGCCCACAGCAAGGTCGATACCGCAATGGCCACTAAAATTAATGCACCGCCCATGGTGGGGGTGCCTGATTTGCTCAGGTGAGTTTGCGGGCCATCATCGCGAACGTACTGACCAA
>SKOM01000152.1 GCA_007120095.1 Candidatus Competibacteraceae bacterium
GCTCCTGGCTGGGCATATATCCTTGAATGCCATGACCGCGCCGCACTGCACTGATCTGGTCAGCGTTGTAACCGGTCATCCCGCCGATTAAAGCACCAGCGGCGGCACCGGCATAGCGACCGTTGTTACGGTTGAGTTGATGGCCTAATACGCCACCGATGACGGCTCCGGTAGCCGCACCCGCATGGGTATACTGATAATCATAGCCCGCCGTACTGCTGCAGGCGGCACTAAAGGCCGCCACCAGGGCGATTGTGGTAAATCGGCTGATAATAGACATGGCAACTACTCGCAGATTTTTAGAATTGACTCTGGATTAAGCTTAATGCCCAAAAACTGAATCCGGGCTGAATAACCGAATCACCAGCGGCCTCATATAGCCATTTGATGAATTATCCGTATATTGGAACAGTGCCCCCATGGGCGACAGCGGATGGAATATAGGCTGTAGGGGCTTTGCAGCATAATCGGAACCACACGTCCGGTAAACGTTCTGAGTTTATGTAAGTTTAATGTTACAATTTCTGCTGTAAAGCGTACAAGCTACCGACCGATGGCGTTTATCATGAATACTGCCTGCTTCACCCAACCCGATATCACGCTGGTCCTTAACACCGAGGGCTTGATTCAAGAGGTGACTTTATCCGATGCGCTATCGGATGAGGACGTTGACGCCTGGGTTGGTATGCCCTGGGGGGATACGGTGGCTGATGCGGGCGACGCCAGGGTCAAGCAGATGGTGCAAGGAGTGCATGACCATCGTGCCTCGGTATTCAGCCAGATGACCCAGCGCTTTCCCAGCGGTCGTCAATTGCTGGTGGAATACACCACAGTGAGCCTGGGCGATAAAAAAGGCCTGATTGCCGTCGGTAAGAGCCTGCAGGCGATTACTGAATTGCAGACCCGTCTGGTGGTGGCGCAACAGACCATGGAGCGCGATTACTGGAAACTGCGGGAAATCGAAACCCGCTACCGGCTGTTGTTTAATGCCTCCAACGAGGCAGTTTTGCTGCTGCGTGCTGACGATTTGCATGTCATCGAAGCCAACCCGGCGGCTGTGCAGGTGTTGGGTCAATCGCCGATTGGCAAAAAATTCCTGCAGCAAATGCCGCGCCGTGAACGCGCCCAGTTCCAATCCATGCTGCAGCGGGTACGCGGGCAGGGCAAGGCACCCGCTGTACTGATTCATTTCGGTAAACTGCGTGCTCCTTATCTGGTGCGGGCCTCACTGATGCCCTCTGATCCAGGGCCGGCCTTCTTGCTGCAACTGACGGCCACTCAGTCGGTCGCCGCAGAACCCGAGGATAGCATCGCCATCGAGCCGTTTATCGAACACGCTCCCGAAGGCTTTGTGGTGATCAATCAACAGGGTGAAATCTGTCGGTTCAATCAGGCGTTTCTGGATATGACTCAGGCCAGTGCCGAAAACGTTGTGCTCAATCAGCCTTTAAGCCGTTGGCTGAGTAAACCGGGGGCTGATCTCAGTGTGCTGCTGCATCAGATCCAGCAGCATGGGATGGTGCGTATGTTCGTCAGTGCGATCCATGGCGAACTCGGTAGCGACATCGAAGTGGAAATCTCTGCGTCCGTCAACGGCGGTGTTCAGCCGCAGTATATCGGCTTATTGTTGCGTGACACCGGGGGGCGTCTCGCCTTACCCGCTCAGCATGGTAATTTAGCTGAGGAGTTAATTGCACTGGTCGAACAAGTGGGGCAGGTTCCGCTGCGCCACTTGGTTAAAGAAACCACAGGCGTGCTGGAACGCCATTATATCCAGGCAGCCCTGGAGCTGACGGGCGGCAATCGGACGGCTGCATCTGAAATCCTTGGGTTGAGTCGCCAAAGTCTGTACGTGAAGCTCAACCAACATGATATGGTGGTCGATCATCAGCCACCCTCATCTTCTTCAGCGCGCGGTACGACGGATCGCTACCCGTGAAGCCCCGGATAGTCTGATGGTTTCTCACCCGGAGGACATCGAGCCGGCTTTTGGGCAGGCGGATTTATCGAATTGTGAGCGCGAACAAATCCATTATGCTCGATCCATACAGCCGCACGGCGCGTTGCTGGTTGTGCGTGAGCCTGACCAGACGATTATCCAGGTCAGCGCGAATGCAGCCGCATTTCTCGGCCTGGATCGCGATCTCCTGGGGGTCAGGCTTAGCGATTTACCCGGTAACCTCGCTAAACGTCTGCGCCCGCATCTTAGCGATGCGCTGAGCGAAATCCCCAGAGCGGTACGCTGTCGGGTAGGGAAGCCGCTGGTTGAATGCGATGGTCTACTGCATCGTCCCCCTGAGGGTGGGCTGGTCATCGAGTTAGAACGTGCCGGCCCCTCCGTGGAGTTGTCACGGCATGTTGCAGCCGCTTTGCAAACCGTGCAACAGACGTCCTCATTGCGGGGTTTATGCGACGAAACCGCGCGCTTGTTTAAAGAATTAACCGGGTATGACCGCGTGATGGTCTACCGGTTTGACGAGCAAGGTCATGGTGAGGTGTTTTCCGAAAGCCGTGAATCGGAATTGGAACCCTTTCTGGGTAATCGCTATCCTGCCTCAGACATTCCGCAAATCGCGCGGCGACTGTACACCCAAAATCGCATCCGGGTATTGGTGGATATTGAATATACGCCCGTACCGCTGATGCCCCAGCATTCCCCGTTGACCGGGCTCGATTTGGATATGTCGCTGTGTTTGCTGCGCAGTATGTCACCGATTCATATTCAATATTTAAAAAATATGGGTGTGGGGGCCACCTTGGTGGTTTCTCTGATGGCCGGTGGGCAACTCTGGGGACTGATTGCCTGTCATCACTATTCCCCACGCTTTGTTCACTATGAGTTACGCACAGTCTGCGAGTTGTTAGCCGAAGCCATCGGTACCCGGATTATTGCTCTGGAAAGCTTTATGCAGGCTCAGGCCGAGCTTGCAGTCAGACGGTTGGAACAGCGCATGATTGAGGCCATATCGCGGGATGGTGACTGGCGTACCGGTTTGTTTGATGGTTCAAACACTTTGCTGCAACCGCTGGAGGCCTCTGGGGCCGCGTTATTATTTGAATCGCAGGTGCTGACCAGCGGTGAAGTGCCGGGGACCCAACAACTGCGGGAAATCGGCCATTGGCTGGATCGGCAACCTCGCGATAGCGTGATTGCAACGGATTGCTTAGGGGTGGTTGAACCCGCTTTCGAAACCTTAATTCCCCTTGCCAGCGGTTTGCTCGCGACACCGATCTCGCGCACACCAGGCGAATATCTGCTGTGGTTCCGCCCTGAACAAATGCGCACGGTGACGTGGGGGGGTAATCCTTTCAAGCCGATGGAGTCGGCCGTTAATGATCCAACCGAGCTATCACCGCGCAAATCGTTTGCCAAATGGCATCAGGTGGTAAAAGCAACGGCGGCACCTTGGACATCGACGGATCGCACCGTAGCTCGGTTGATTGGTGAATCGGTTGCCGATGTGGTGTTGCAGTTTCGTTCCGTGCGGATGTTGATCGCCCAGGATCAACTGGTTCAGATCAGTCACCAGGTGCAGCATTCCGAACAACCCGTGGTGATTACGGACACTGCGGGGCGGATCCTGCTGGTTAATGAGGCCTTTGAACACTTATTGCAGTGGGCGCAAATGCATCCGCGGCATATTGAGGATTTAATGCCCTTCTTTGACGACGCGGCTGCTGTGCGGCGCGCATTTAAAGAGCTGCTTACGGAATGGCGGGCCTGGCGTGGCGAGGTGGTTTTACAGGTCAGCCCCGATGCGCTGCGTCCGTTGACGTTACGCGCTGATCCGGTGTTCGTCACGCCGGCGCGGATCCTGGGGTTTGTATTGCTGTTTACTGATCTGGGTGAACAGCGTGCGGTGGAGGACGCCCGCCGCCGCTTTCAAGAGGGGATCATCGAACGCCACTGGGCGACGGCGGTGCGGCTCGATTCCAAGGCGGATTTGGTTTACCGCAATCTATTGTCCACGGTGGTGGATAATGCTCAACTGGCCGCCTTGGAAATCACCGATGGTCTGGATTTAGCCCATATGCCGGAAAAACTGGACAGTGTGCAGCAATCCACCACCCGCTCGGCGGAATTGCTGGCGCATTTGATTTGGCATGCAACCCGCTCGGCAAAGGACGAGGGCCGACATTAAGCGCCACCGCACGGGTGGGTCAACCACCCGTGGGTGCAGCAGACTATAGCCGACCTTGTGGCCGTTGTTCACGGCGCATTTGACTCGCTTCGCTGCGCTGCTGCATGAATTCGTGACGCTCGACGCGGTTCATGCCACGCATCTGTTCA
>SKOM01000162.1 GCA_007120095.1 Candidatus Competibacteraceae bacterium
AGGCGCAGGTCGCGGCCAGGTTGCCACTGGCCATTCTGCTGGACTTGCGTTCCGGCAAAGCGGTCATCGTTCAGAAAGCTGTTGGCCGCCTGCATGACCTGCAGCCATCGATCACCCTGGAGCCTCATGGGTTCACCGCTGAGTTCAGGGTGATACGCTTCATGGCCCATTTCACTGGAACGCATTACACGTCCGGCACTGGCCAGGGCATGCTGAACGGCAGAATAATCGCGATGATACAACGCCTGATTATAGAACAGGGCTTCTCCCTCATCGCTGACCTGGGCGGGAATCAGTACGCTCATGCCGTCTGCTTCAGGCAGGCTGGTGTAGTTCGCTTCGGGGACTGCTTGGCCGGCGTAGGCGGTCAGGCCCAGCACAGCGGCACTGACCAGGCCCCGTTTGCAACGGGTTCGGATTGTTGGATATATTTTTGCCATCATTAAGCTTCCTCCTTTTTCGCAGGGGTGAAACAGGTGCGTTAGTCTATTTTAGTGCCTCTATCTGAAATTCACCTGAAAGGCCGGTGGTATTTTTCAAGTGAATTTCAGAAAAAAATGCCAGAATGCTCTGTGTTCCCATGCAGCCAAACCTTGATGTCAGCATTCAATCCATCCAGTGTCCTTGACAATCATCGCCTGAAAACCAGCCGTCTCAGGCTGGCGCTGGGCTATGCATTGGGCATGACTCTGGGACTGGTGCTGATTCTGGTCGGAGGCTACTGGCTGCATTCGGTGCTGGTCAAAGAAGCCCTGAAAACCGAACTGCAACAGTTGGCGCATAAAGAAGCCGGGGTACATCTGCCCGATCTTCAAGCCTGGGCGGCAGGTCAGAAGACGGCCAAGGATGTGTACATCGGTCTGCGTTCCCATCGTACCGCTTTTTACTACATTCTCAGCAGTGATGGTGAGCTGGTGCATGGCAATGAAACCCAGCCTGAGCTGCGTACCGCTGTTCTGGACTTAGTGCGCAATCAACCGTTGCCACGCGGTCAGGTGGTGTTTGCAACCCTCTATCCGCACGATGAACCCAGCCTCAGCCTGGCGCTGTTGCGTTATCCGGTTACATATCAGGGTGAGTATCTGGGCAGTGTCTATGCCGCCACTGACGTGGGTGGCAGTCTCTCGCATCTGGATCAGCTTTTGATGACTGGCCTGTTATTGCTGGTGGGGCTGATTGTGCTGGCCGGTCTCGGTGGCTGGTGGATGGCTGATCGTAGCCTGCAACCGCTGCGTCTGGCGTTACAACAGCAACGCCAGTTTGTTGCCGATGCGTCCCACGAATTACGCACGCCTCTGGCGGTGATGACCACGGCTCTGAGTCTGGTACGTGAAGAAACAGGCGAGCAACTGGAGGCTTTTCATCGGGAGACCTTGGACGATGCCCTGGATGAAACCCGCCACTTAAGCCGTCTGGCCGAAGAGTTGCTGTTGTTGGCGCGTGCCGATTCCGGCGGCCTACAGCCGCAGATGACCGCTCTGGTTGCGGCCGAGCTGCTGGAACAGAAGCTGCGCTTTTATCAGCTCCAGGCTGAAGAACAGGGGCTGGAATTAACCGGCCATCTTGAGGAACGGGCCGTCATTCGGGCGGATCCGGATTGGTTTCAGCGGATGCTGGGTGCGGCACTGGAAAATGCCCTGACCTATACCCCTGCTGGGGGTCGGGTGACTGTGGCAATCAGACGCAGGAATGACTGGGTTGATGTTCTGGTCACCGATACCGGCCCAGGCATGCAACCCAAGGTAGTGCAGCAGGCTTTTCAACGCTTTTATCGCGCTGATCCTGCCCGTCAACGCAATCAACAGGGTGCGGGGCTGGGGCTGGCAGTGATTTGGGAGTTAGCCAAGTTACAAGGGGCCGAAGTGACGCTGGACTCAACATCTGGTAAAGGCACCTGTCTGAGGCTTAGTTTTCAATCTGCCTGAAAACGATAGCCCAGACCCCGCAGGGTCTGGATGGGTTGCTGCTCATCCATGCTGGTCAGCTTTTTGCGCAGTAAATGCAGGGTTGCATCCAGAGTGTTATCGGTGACGGTCTGATCTCTGCCCCAGACCCGATTAAAAATCACTTCGCGCGGCAGGTTCTGCCCGGCCCGGCGCATCAACAATTCCAGTAACTGGAATTCACGCTGGGTCAACTCACTCTCACTGCCGTTGCGGTGCTGCAACCGGCGGGCAGCACAATCCAGGGTCCAGTCACCCACGGTCAGCTCGTTTTCCTGCAAAGGCAGATAGATACGACGCCCCAGGGCTTCAATGCGAGCCAGCAGCTCCGGTGGTTCAAACGGCTTGAGCAGGTAGTCGTCGGCCCCGGCGGCAAAGCCTTGTAGACGGTCATCCAGACTATCTTTGGCGGTGAGCATGAGAATGCCGCTACTGAAACCGGCCTGACGGGCTGCACGGCAAAGCTCAATACCGTTAACGCCTGGCAGCATCCAGTCCAGAATCAGCAGGTCATAATCCCCTTCAGCCAGGAAGCGGCGGGCTTGCAGGCCATCTGCCGCACTATCTACAGTATGCCCTTCACGGCCGAGCAGATGCTTCAGCAAGCGGGTCAGGCGTTGGTCATCTTCGACCAGTAGCAGATACATAGTGGTTCTCCACAGAGCGGCTCAGTGTCTTCCTGCAAGGCATCAGCCTGTTATTGCGAGTGTTGGATTTGTGTAGTCAGGACTTGGGCATATTGTGCCACAGTCACTGTGAGTCGCTCCGGGCTAATCCGCGTAGTACCGCTCACGAGCTGCGGCTGCGATACAGCAAGTATAAAAACATCGGCACCCCTAAGAGAGCTGTGATCACCCCGACGGGCAATTGTTCAGGGGCGATCAGGGTGCGGGCCAGGGTATCGGCCAGCACCAGCAAAATCCCTCCGGCCAGGGCGCTGGCGGGCAGCAGCAAACGCTGATCAAAACCGAAGATTAACCGCAGTATATGCGGCACAATCAGCCCGACAAAGCCAATGCTGCCCGCCGTGGTCACCGCCACTGCGGTGATCAATGCCGCCCAGATGTAGACTACCGCTTCCATTCGCCGCACCGAGACCCCTAAAGCCGCCGCCTGTAAAGGTCCTCGCGCTAAGACGTTGAGTGTGCGCCCCAGCGGCAGGGCCAGCAAGGCGGCGAGCAGTAAGATTATCCCCGGCAGCCATGGATTGCGGGCATAGCTTAAATCACCCATCAGCCAGTACAGCATCCCCGGCAACTCAGCCGCCGGGCTGATCGCCAGTAGAAAACTGATGACCGCCCCCCAGCCCGCCGCTACGACCACGCCGGTCAGCAGCAACCGCGTCGGCACCCAACTGCCGGTACCGTGGGCGAGTCCGAAAACGATCAAAGTCGACAGCAGCGCACCACCAAACGCCGCCCCGGAAATCACCCCGGTACCCAACCCGGCCAGCATGGCCAGTAGCGCGCCCACAGCGGCACCTCCGGATAATCCCAGCACATACGGGTCGGCCAGTGGATTGCGCAGCAAGACCTGCATTAACGCTCCCGCTACGGCCAGTAATCCGCCAGTGGCAAAGGCCGCCAACACCCGGGGCAGGCGCAAATCCAGCAGCAGTATGGTATGCAGCGGTTCACCGTCGCCGCTGAGCACGGCCCAAACCGCTGCAGGGGCGATGGACACACTGCCGATGGCCACGCCGAGTACAATGGCCATTACAGCCATCGGTAGCAGCAGGCCGAGCATTTTCAGGAAGGCGGGAATCACAATAGGCGGGACTGTTATGGGTTAAAGGGTGGCCAGCGTAGTGCATTGCCCGGTGGGTCGCAAGACTGACGCCGTGCGTTTTATCGATTATGATAACCCGCCATGAATGGCTGTGGATGAATCAACTGAAAACGGCAAGACGAGATCAGCGGGTAGAGTCAGATCGGTCGGGCACAGGACGTGCCCGACGAACGGTCCTCTGTCGGGCAACGCTGTGCTTATGCCCGACCTATAATAGGTGCTCTGTCGGGCAACGTCATGCTTATGCTCGACCTGCGGCTATCTTGTCCGGTGAAGGGCGGCTTTGGTGAGTGCGCCCCCTCCCGTGCAGCGGCTGGCACTGGGTCTGGAGTACTGCGGTGCGGCTTATTGCGGTTGGCAGAGCCAGCAAGCCGGGGTGCCGACGGTACAGGGTCATCTGGAAACGGCGTTGAGCCGGGTGGCGAATCATCCCGTGAACGTGGTGTGCGCCGGGCGCACCGATGCCGGGGTGCATGCGCTGGAGCAAGTGGTGCATTTCGACACCTCTGCCGAGCGCCGGTTGCGCGGCTGGGTTCTGGGC
>SKOM01000283.1 GCA_007120095.1 Candidatus Competibacteraceae bacterium
CATCTGATTGCCAATGCCCCGCATATGCCGGTGCATTTGGGCAGTATGGGCGAAAGTGTCCGCAGTATTCTCCGCCAGCATAGCAGCAGCCTAAAACCGGGCGATGTGTTTGCCCTCAACGCCCCGTATAATGGCGGCACTCATTTGCCGGACATCACCGTGATCACCCCGGTGTTTGCCGAAGACGGACAAGGCGAGGTGTTATTTCTGGTCGCCTCACGCGGCCACCATGCCGATGTCGGCGGCATTACCCCCGGCTCCATGCCGGCCTTTTCCCGCTCGGTAGACGAAGAAGGCGTGCTGTTCAGCGGCGAGCGCATTGTGCGTGATGACCGGTTTCTGGAACAAGAGACCCGGGCCATTTTAACCGGGGGGGCCTATCCAGCGCGTAACCCGGAACAAAACATCGGCGATTTACTGGCTCAGATTGCCGCTAATGAACGCGGGGTGCGGGAACTGCGGCGCATGATCAGCCTGTTCGGGCTGGAGGTGGTACAAGCTTATATGCGCCATGTTCAGGATAATGCCGAGGAATCAGTGCGGCGGGTCATCGACCGACTGCAATCCGGCCACTACCGCTATGAGATGGATCATGGCGCGGCCATTGAGGTCAGTATTCAGGTCGATAAGACCGAGCGCAGCGCCACAGTGGATTTCACCGGCACGTCCGCGCAGCAGCCGAATAATTTTAATGCGCCGTCTGCTGTGGCCCGGGCGGCGGTGCTGTATGTGTTCCGCACCCTGGTCGATGATGCCATTCCGCTAAACGAGGGCTGTCTCAAGCCGCTCAAGGTGCATTTGCCCGAGGGCTGTATGCTGAATCCACAGTATCCAGCAGCGGTGGTTGCAGGCAATGTGGAAACCAGCCAGGCGATTGTCGATACCCTGTACGGGGCGCTCGGCGTGATGGCGGCCGCTCAAGGGACGATGAATAACTTCACCTTTGGCAATGCCGAGCACCAGTATTACGAAACCCTGTGTGGCGGCAGCGGGGCCGGGCCTGATTTCGACGGTACGTCAGCCGTGCATACCCACATGACCAATTCCCGACTCACCGACCCTGAAGTCTTGGAATGGCGCTTCCCCGTTAGATTGGAGGCGTTTGCCATCCGCGAGGGCAGTGGCGGTACGGGACGGCAGCGCGGGGGCGATGGAGTGATACGCCGGGTGCGTTTTCTGGAAACCATGACAGCGAGTATTTTATCGGGTCATCGGCGGATTCCGCCCTTTGGACTCCAAGGCGGCGAACCGGGCGCTTTGGGACGTAATACGGTAGAACGCGCCGATGGGCGGGTGGAAACCTTGCACGGCTGTGATCAGACCGAAATGCAGCCGGGGGATGTACTGGTGATCGAAACGCCGGGCGGGGGTGGTATGGGTCAGCCGGCGGACCTTACGGCAACCCCCGACCGGCGGTGATCGTGCAAAATGATCTGGCGCTGACCGAACCATCCAGCGTTACCCTGTGCCCGATCACCACATTCGCCATACCGCAGACCGGGGATTTTCGTACCCCGGTATCGCCCGATGAGCACAACGGACTCCGGCAAGAGTTTTTCGTTCTGGGAATCAACGCCAATAGCTATACAAACCCCAGACCTTTTGGTAGGATTATGCCCCCTGTCTTTCACCCGTTATGGAGCGTTTGATCGTCATGCGTTAGCGTCCCTGGCCTCCGCCTCCAGATCCCACGCCGCCTGCCGCAGGCACGTTGTGTCCTGAGTGCGTGAAGCGGATGTGGATCCCCGATCTGGATCTGACAACCGGAGGCAAGACGATGAACGTGAACCCTGTTGGTTTTTCCCGCAAGCATGGGACTACGGTCCGGCAGCGGTCGCCGACGCTGGCCAACCTGGTCGAGCGGTGGGTTCGGCTCGGCTACAATAGCGATGCGGTCTTTCGCGGGGCGGAGTGCGCGTTTCCGCCACCGAACCGGACCCCGGCCGGGCGGCGCGATTACCGCGAGGAGATCGCACGCCTGATCGTGCGCTACCGCCACGGCGGCGGTCGGCCCGAAGTGCGCCCCGCGTAGCGACTCCGATTCTACCGGGTCAAGCGACTATATTTTAGACCCAATATATCCAGACCCGACATCAGCGCATCAACCCGTGGAGTCCGACGCCCGTTGCGGGTATCATTAATCTGAAGCAAACACGCTACGGATCGCACGCAGCAACCCTGGTGCCGAGAGCGCTTTGCGCAGCCTCGGCAGCGAGCGGGGTGGTGTCGCGGGGGAACGGAACTGACATGCCTTGGATGCTGCTTTTTGAACTGCTGGCCAGCAGCACAGTCGGCTACTACTACTAGGGCGTTGAAGATTTAGAACGCTGATTAAATTCCTTCGAATTAGCTTGGGGTGAGACTTTTGGCTAGACCAATGGGCGCTAAATGGTTGGAGTGGTATCGCAGCAATCCCCGCGAAACCCATCTGCTGGTGGGAATACTGGCGGTGTTTTTACTGATTTATTTTATTCCCGCAGGTAGTGCGCGGTTCGACAATGCGGTGTTGGAAGCCGTGCATCTGACCCATTGGTATGCGCGTGAACATGTAATTCTGTGTTTGCTCCCTGCGTTTATTATCGCTGGTGCCATGGCGGTTTACCTCAACCAGGGGGCGGTGATGCGTTTTCTGGGGCCGGATGCGTCTAAGCCGGTAGCGTTCAGTGTGGCTTCGGTGTCAGGAACGCTGCTGGCGGTGTGTTCGTGCACGGTATTGCCTTTGTTTGGCGGTATTTACAAACGAGGGGCTGGCCTCGGTGCGGCGGTGGCTTTTTTGTATTCGGGGCCAGCCATTAATATCATGGCGGTGGTCATTACCGCTAAGGTGTTGGGCGCGGAAATCGGTATCGCACGGGCGCTGGGAGCCGTGGTGTTCGCCCTGGTGATCGCCACAATCATGCACGCACTGTACCGCAAACAGGAAGCACAGCGCTCGTTGAACAACCGCCGTGGTTTTGGGGCCGGGGACAGTGACACGCCCGTCAGCCTTGTGGTGAGCCTGTTTGCATTCATGATCGGCATTCTGGTTTTCGCCAATTGGGCGGCGGCGGACAGCCCGGTGTGGATGCAGATCTATGCCTGGAAATGGCCACTGACGGCGGCCCTGGCAGCGGGCCTGGCCGGGCTGCTGATCTGGCGGTGGCAGTGGCCAGTGCGGCCGTTACTGCTGCTGGCGGCGGCTGTGGCTGGGGCGGTATTCATGATGCCGGGAGTACCAGAACTGCCGTTTGCCATTGGTATGGCCGGTTTGATGCTGATTGCCGCCTCACGTCAGTCAGATAATGAATGGGCGGTGCAAAGCTGGGATTTCGCCAAGCAAATTTTGCCTTTGTTATTGGTGGGGGTGTTCATTGCCGGTTTTGCCCTGGGACGTCCTGGGCACGAAGGGATGATTCCTTCCGAATGGGTAGCAGCGGCGGTAGGTGATAATTCACTGGCCTCCACATTCATCGCCTCGGTACTGGGCGCGTTGATGTATTTCTCTACGCTCACCGAAGTGCCGATTGTGGATGCCCTGATGGGGGCGGGTATGGGTAAAGGGCCGGCGTTGGCGTTATTGCTGGCCGGCCCGGCGCTGTCTCTGCCCAATATGCTGGTTATTCGCACGGTATTAGGCACGGAGAAGACGCTGGTCTATTGTGCCCTGGTGGTGGTCATGGCTACTATTACAGGCTTCATCTATGGTCATTGGTGGTAATCCACCAGGAGAGAGAACTGATGAAATTGACGATATACGGTAGTGGCTGTGCAAAATGCAACCAACTGGCGGCCAATGCTGAGCAGGCGGCCAGTGCCTTGGGCTTGAGCTACGAACTGGAAAAAATCACCGATATGAACGGCATTATTGATGCCGGTGTGATGCGTACACCCGCTCTGGCTTTAGATGATGAGATGCTGGTCGAAGGTAAAGTGGCCAGTGCGGATGAGCTGAAAGCCCTGATGGGTTGAGTGTATGCCGCCGGTCGGCGGGGCGGAATGATAGTTCGCCCCGCAGTGTTTTGCACGCCTGAGATGGCACAATACACCTTTGAAAACAACGCGACAGATTAGGATTGATAAACCTATTTCACCTTACGCCGGGCGGGGGTGGTATGGGTCAGCCGGCAGCCGTGAGCGAATCCCGTTTCCGGTGATTAATTGTTATGTGTTGACGTCCTCCTCTCCCTAAAGGAAGAGGATTCCTACGGCGAAGTTGCCCTCGCTTCGGTGGGTTCCTGCCCCGAGACTGCCCAAGGAGATGGCTTGATTATCGCCGCTAAGCTCCACG
>SKOM01000065.1 GCA_007120095.1 Candidatus Competibacteraceae bacterium
AACTCGCGGATCGAGTTTTGCCACGTCGCAGCTTGCCAGAGAAAACTGACCGCAATCAGTAGACACACCACGGTGGCGCTGATTTTGATGATCCGCGAGGTGCGTGGCCCGGCCATTGGCAATTGCAAATAATTCCACACCCATAACCCCGCCACGCCTGAACCATAACCGGCGGTGAATGAGAGGCCGGAAATCACACCTTGAACGCCAAAAGGCCGCGGCAGGAGTGATGGGGTCAGGGAGAAGGCAAAAAACACCGTGCCGACCAATAAGCCGACCGTGCATAAATTTAATTTAAAATAGCGAATTGACAATATCTTACACTCAAAGCGCGGGCAAGCCTAGACGATATTATGCAGGCGGTTCATAGAGTTTGAATTGCTGGCCCCAGCATGGGCCGTTGCTGTTGAAGTCGCATTATGCTCGATTTAAGCGTCCACATTCGTTGAACCGGTCATTTGATTTATACTGGTACTTTATATTTTAGGTTATGAAAAAATTGGGGCAAGTACTAATGCAAACACGCCATGTTGAGGTCGCCGTTATCGGTGCGGGTACCGCCGGTCTGGGTGCCTTTAAGGCAGCGCAAGAACACACGGATAACGTCGTGCTGATTCAAGGTGGGCCTTATGGCACAACGTGCGCGCGCGTCGGCTGTATGCCCAGTAAATTGCTGATTGCGGCAGCAGAAGCCGCGCATCACGCCCGGCATGCGCAGCGCTTTGGTGTCTATGCCGGTGAGCTGAGTATTGATGGCCGGGCCGTCATGGCGCGGGTACAGCAGGAGCGAGATCGTTTCGTGGGTTCTGTGCTGCAATCCGTAGAGCGTATCCCGCAAATTCAGCGTATTGAGGGTTATGCCCGTTTTGTTGATAATCATCATCTCGTGGTTGACGACCGACTCCAAGTGCGTGCCGAGCGGTTGGTCATCGCCACCGGCTCACGGCCTCATGTCATCCCCTTGCTCGAAGCCGCCGGCGAACGTCTGATCGTCAATGACGACGTGTTTGAATTTACCGATTTGCCCGATTCGGTGGCCGTATTCGGCCCCGGTATTATCGGGCTTGAGTTGGGCCAGGCACTGAGCCGATTAGGCGTGCGAGTGCGCATGTTTGGCGTCGGCGGTGCCCTCGGATCCATCCAAGACGATGAGATCCGTGCCTGCGCCCTGGAAACCTTTAATGCTGAGTTCCCGCTTGATCCTGATGCCAAAGTCACTGCCATAACCCGTACCGATAGCGGTGTGGCGGTCAGCTTCCACGCTGGCGATGCCGGCGAGTGCACTGAAACCTTTGACTATGTTTTGGCGGCTACAGGCCGTCGGCCTAATGTTGACGGGTTGGACTTGCAGGCCACTTCCCTGTCTTTAGACGATCATGGCGTACCGCATCATGACCCTTATACTTTGCAGTGTGGTGATCACCCGGTGTTTATCGCTGGCGATGCGAACAACCGTCTGCCATTGCTGCATGAAGCGACGGACGAGGGGCGCATAGCCGGCACCAATGCGGGACGTTATCCCGATGTGCGTGCGGGCCTGCGGCGTACCCCGTTAGCCATTGTGTTCACCGATCCACAAATTGCCAGCGTTGGTTTGACATTGCAACAGGTTGATGAGCGCTGTCGTTCATGTTTTGCAGTGGGTTCGGTGAGTTTCGCCAACCAAGGGCGTAGTCGGGTGATGGAGCGGCATCGCGGCCTATTGCGGGTATACGCCGAGCAGGGCACGGGGCTGTTCCTGGGGGCTGAGATGTTTGGCCCGGCTGCCGAGCATATCGGTCATCTGTTAGCCTGGGCCGCACAGCAGCGCATGACGGTCAGTGAGATGCTGGACATGCCTTTTTATCATCCGGTCATTGAGGAAGGCTTACGCACGGCGTTGCGTGATCTCAACCATAAGCTGCATATCGGCCAGGCGATGATTGATCAGTGTGTAGAGTGCGGCCCGGGTGCCTGATGTTCAGGGTGGCTCTACTCAGCATTGTACTCAGAGTATGATTCCTAACTGCACCAACGCACGCAAAATTGAGCATTTGAACGTTCTCCAGCAGGACGAGCAGATCGACCGCTGCAAACGGTATTTTGAACGTATTCACCTTAGACATCGCGCTTTGCCGGAAGTCGATTTTGCCGCCATCAACACGGCGACGACATTCCTTGGCAAGCCGGTGTCGTTTCCCCTGCTGATTTCCTCGATGACGGGAGGTGAGCATGAGCTGACCGAACGGATTAACCGCCATTTAGCGCTGGCTGCTGAAGCCACCGGGGTGGCTATGGGGGTCGGCTCTCAGCGGGTGATGTTCACGCATCCTGAGTCGCGGCGCAGTTTTGCCGTGCGCCAATATGCCCCCAATGCTTTGCTATTCGCCAATCTGGGCGCGGTACAACTGAACTACGGTTTCGATCTGGCGCATTGTCGTCAAGCGATCGATGCGTTAGCCGCCGATGCTCTGTTTCTGCACCTTAATCCCCTGCAGGAAGTCGTGCAGCCGGAAGGCAATACCAACTTCTCGGGCTTGGCCGAGAGGATCGGCCAGATCGCTAAGGTGCTGAAACAGCCCGTAGTCATCAAAGAAGTCGGTGCCGGTCTGTCGCACGCTGATGTTGAACAGCTATTAACCCATGGGTTGCAGTATTTTGACATTGCCGGCAGCGGCGGTACCTCCTGGAGCCGTTTAGAACATTATCGAGATGACTCGACCGGCGGGCGTACCCTGGGTCTGACTTTCCAGGATTGGGGGATACCGACTCCAGTGGCTTTGGATCAGCTCAGTCCCCTCGGTAACCGAGTGACCCTGATCGCCTCTGGCGGCATCCGTAACGGCATCGATATGGTGAAGGCGCTGATTTTGGGAGGTCAACTGTGCGGCGTTGCTGCACCGTTTGTTGAACCCGCTATGCAATCGGCTGATGCGGTGATTCGCACCATTGAACGTTTGCGCCTGGAGTTTACTACCACCATGTTTTTACTGGGTATAGCTAAAATTTCCGATCTTATCGGCAATCGCCGTTTGATCTTGGACTGGCCGACTGTTTGAATAGGACGGCAGTCTTCACGGTGCTGAAAGACCCATTTCTGAACACCGACATTTCTGAACACCGACGTTTCCCAGCAGTTTAAGCCACCCGCAGTTGGGTTTTAGCCGCCATACGATTGAGTGCCGGGATTGGACAGAGAGGAGTCAGGCTGTCATTATCTGTGTTTTATTGGTTCGTGTAATAAAGATAGGAGTGCACTTATGTCGATTCGCTATTTCAGCGTCTTATTGCCGTTCGCTGCGTTAGGTCTGATGACCCAGCCCGCGCTGGCACAACAGATTCATGCCGGCTCGGCAGCCGGTAGCTACACCAACGATTTCTGTCCTCAGGTTGAAGAAGCGCTGAGAATGGAGTACTTCGAGCACCAATGCGCCACCAGCGACGGCAGTGGTGACAATGTCGCCAAAGTCTTAGCCACCCCGACGGATGTCGGCTTGGGTCAGTTCGACGTGGTTGCAGCAGCCAGTGATGACAATCCCGGCAAACTGGCCGTGGTTGATCCCGGCATCGGCCTGGAATGTCTGTATGCGGTCACTTCCAATACCAATGTGGACAGCCTGCGAGGTTTATCCCCACGCATGCCCGTGGCCTTACCCCCCGAACGCAGCGGTTCCAGCGAGACGTTTCGCTATCTGCAAAGCTTAGATGAGAGCCTGGAGCAGATGCGCAGTATTACCCATCACGACAGCGCCCTGACTGCTGTGGAAGCTGTTGTGCGCGGCGACGCGGCTCTGGCATTTTTTGTCCAGTTCCCCAATACTAACAACCCGGTGTTTCAGACGATTAACGATGCCGGGCTGAAGTTTGTGCCGGTAATCAACCGCCCGATTCTCCGCCGTGAGGTTGCGGGACAACAGGTTTACCAACCGCAAGAAGTGGTGGTCACCCCTGCCGGTATGCTTGGCCGACTCACCGGGCGTGAACCCGATAAGATCCTCACTACCTGCATGCCGGTGGTGTTGTTTAGCGGCGATCCCGGCTTATTCCCCGAAGGCAGCACTGAGCGTCAGGATCAACAAAGCCTGGTTGAACAGCTCGCTGCCACTGAAGCCCCCAGCGGTGGTGATTGGACTGATATCTTTAGAAACGCAGTCACCGTGAGTCGCGAACGGGTAGAATCGCTGCTGGATCGCTGACAGGTCACCAGGCTGAACGTAGGCCCATGGGCCTAATCGATGGATGACCAACTGTATAGAGGGGAGGGCGTGTTGCCGCCATTTTAGCAGGCAGTTCGTCCTTCCTAAACCTGGCTTATGAGAACATTGGCAGTCAGAAATTGGCTGATCGCCAGCGTACTGTTGCTGACCTCGATTTCGATCAGCGCAGCTGAAGAGTGCCGGCTTCCCTCTATTGGCCTGGTACTGGGCTCCGGTGGCGCAGGCGGGCTGGCACATATCGCGATGCTGGAAGTCTTCGAGGAACTGGAGATTCAACCCAATCAAATTGCCGGAACCAGCATCGGCGCCATCATCGGAGCCATGGCTGCCGCTGGGCTGGATTCCGGTAAAATCCAGGAGATTTTTCGCCAGTTCGGTGGTTCAGCAATGGATCCCTTTGCGGGGCTGATGAATGACAATGATGGACCCGGCTGGATTGATTTGCTGAATATTGACCTGGAAAGTGGGAGCCTGATTGATGCTGACGGGTTTCTCGACTTCATCGCCGGCAAATTCGACGCGCGTGAATTCGTTGACCTGGATATCCCTCTGAAAATTATAGCGACTAACTACTGGGATGCCGAACAGCATATTTTCGACACCGGTAATCTGTTGGTCGCTATCAAGGCCAGTATGGCGGTGCCGGGGCTGTTCAGTCCCGTCACGCTCGACGACAAACTTCTGATCGACGGGGGTACCGCCAACCCTTTGCCGGTTGATGTGCTCGACGGACACGATATTGTTATCGCTATCGATGTCACTGGCATGCGCGACCCGCAAAGTGATGACTCACCAGATCTCTTAGACCTGCTGTTCAAGACGTTTGAGATCATGCAGCAGTCCATCATTCGGGGTAAGCTGGAGCAGTATCCACCGGACATTTACATCAAGCCCGCCCTCAGCGATGTGCGGTTGCTGCATTTTGATCGCGTCGATGAAGTGATCGAACAAGCCTCGGGGGCTGCGGCAGAATTGCGTGAGCAGATTCAATCAAAAATCGAATGTCTCGATTGATCAGTAGCAGCCTGCGCTGATCATTTTAGGACGCTTCAGACACGGGAACCGTGTAGTTCAATGCTAAACGCCCACCGTCAGGGTAGATTGTTTGACCCACCATATAACTGGCGTCTTTTGAGGCCAGAAAAACGCAGACACGGCCAATTTCCTGTGGTTCACCGGCACGTCCAATCGGGGTGCGCGATAAGACAGCACGGCGTTTTTCCGGATTGTTCGCCACTGAGGCGAACACCTCGGTCGCCACCGAACCCGGCCCGATGGCATTGACACGGATACCTTTATCAATCAAGGCCAGCGCTTCCGCCTTGGTGAGCTGCGCCACCCCGCCTTTGGCGGTGACATAGGAAACGATCGAGGGGATGGCCAACACCGCGTTCACCGAGGACATATTGATAATCACTCCGCGTTCGCCGTCAGCGTCAGGCGTTTGCTGTACCATCTGGCGTGCGGCCGCTTGCCCGGTTAAAAACACCCCTTTGAGATTAACGCGCAACACCCGGTCAAAATCGGCTTCTTCAATATCGAGAAAATCGCAGGCATGGACAATCCCGGCATTGGCCACCGCAATATCCAGCCGTCCCCAGCGTTCGACCGCATGAGCAACGGCGGCTTCAACCGAGGCTTTATCGCCCACATCAACCCTCAAAGCAGCCACCTCCAGCCCCTTAGCCTTGAGTTGCCCGGTAGCGGTGTTCAGTTTATCGGTGGCAATATCGGTGAGTAATACCCGCGCGCCTTCGCCAGCGAGCGCCTCGGCACAGGCGAGACCGATGCCCTGAGCCGCTCCAGTCACCCAAGCCACTTTGTGCTGTAAACGTGTTGCTGTCGTCATCAGCTCCGCAACCTTTAATAAAATTGAACAATATGTTTATTCCGCTCCCCCGCGAGGGGAAGCGCAAGGGGGGATTACTGTTGAATCGCTTCCAGCGAAATCGTGATGGTGACTTCATCGCTGACATTGGGCGCATGCAAACCGGCATCAAAATCACTGCGCTGGACAACGGTTGTCGCATTAGCACCGATAGCGTCTTGTTGCAGCATGGGATGAGGCATAGCGGCAAAATGGGTCAATTCAAGGGTCACCGGCCGGGTGATGCCTTTAATCGTCAACTCCCCTTCGATGGACACGGGCTGATCGCCATCGAATACCACCTCCGTAGAGTTGAACGTGGCGGTCGGGTATTCCGCTGTGTTAAAGAAATCCTCGCCCTGAATATGTTCGTTAAACAGTGGAAATCCGGTTTCAACCGAGGTCGTGTCGATGACAATTTCTACTTCACCTGTTCCGGCGGCTTGATCCCAGACCACGGTTCCTGTGACCTCATTAAACTGGCTGGATTGGTTGGATAACCCCAAGTGATTGTAAGAAAAACGTACAAAGGTGTGCGAGCCGTCGATCATGTAAGTCACCGGCGCGGCTATGGCAGCGGCCGCAGTGACTAACAGGCCGACAGCAGATAATTGAGCTAAGGTTTTCATGCGCAACACTCCTCAGTTTTTCCGCGAAAAACCCCGTCCTTTAGGGCGGGGATGGATGGATAGCGGCTGCGGTTTTGCAGCCATCAAAAACAAGTTTAGAGATTAATCGTCTACCGTAGCGGTGAGTTCAAACTCTATGTCAACCGCATTGGCCACCATATCGAAAGACGCCCAGGCGCCTTCGCCGATCGCAAAATCGCTGCGGTTAATGCTGAAATGACTGGTAAACACGCCTATGCCGTTTTCAGCGCTAAACGTGGCCGGTACAGTGATGTCTCGGGTTTGACCCTTAATCGTCAAGCGGCCAGCAACCTCATAATTTTGCTCGTCTAGCGCCATTACTTCATCGGATTCAAAGCGGGCGGTCGGAAACTCAGCCGTGTGCAGCCATTCCGGTTTGGTGACTTCGGCATCGGCCTCGCGGATACCGGTGTCAATACTGACCAGATCCACATCTATCATGACATGAGCCTGCTCCGGTGTGGAGGGGTCGAAGCGCAATTCACCGGTAAACTCGCTGAAACCGCCGCGCATGGTGACCCCCATTTGGGTGTAGTTAAAGCGGATATGACTGGCTTCGCTGTGTACTTGGGTATACTCCTGCGCCTGTACCGTAGTCAGCATTGTTGTGGTCAGCACCAAAGCGCCAAGCAGATATTTCATAATGATTATCCTCGGTTGAGTCCCTTAAATCGTGGCAACATACTGAGCAGTACCGTATCTTTCTCGATCCAGTGGTGCTTGAGCGCCGCGCCCACATGGGTGATTAACAGGGTGATAAACACCCAGTTTAACGTCAGGTGTAGCGTGTGCAACCTATCCCCAAGCACCGGATCACGCGCTAACAGATCGGGCAGCGGAATCACCCCAAACCACACCGTGGGCACGCCTTTAGCCGAACTCATTAACCAACCCGACAGCGGTATCGCCAGCATCAGACCGTACAAAGCCCAATGGGCCGCATGGGCCGCCCACTGCTGCCAGCGCGGGGTTGCGGCCGGCAACGGTGGAGGGGGGTGGCTTAGCCGCCAAGCCAGTCGCACTAACGTTAACAGGAATAGTGTGACACCTGCCCATTTATGCCAGGAATAAAGTCGCAGTTTTTCCGGAGAGAACGGCAAATCCTGCATATAAAAACCCAGTGCCAGTGTCCCTAACATTAAAATAGCCATCAGCCAGTGCAGGGTTTTTGCCGTTGTGGTGTAGTGTTCTGACATAATTGCATACCTTGTAGCGGATCAATGCTACGGCAATACGGTGAGATTAGCCTATGCAACCAACGAAACAGCTAACGTGGGTAATGATTGGCGTTTTTCAAGGTTTCAGAAGGAAGTTAGTGGAGCGATCTACTATTCAGTTCCGGAAAAGACCGACCGCAATGTGCTGTGGCTACAGCAACCCCGTTGTGTTGGTGCCTACCAACCGGTGTTACAGAGACAGTAGACTTTGGATTAAGGGGTGACGATGATACCGCGAGTTTCTCATGTGGAATGGCTAGTCAGTGATCTGGAACGCAGCGTCTCGTTTTTGCATGACTTATTCGGTTGGCATTTCGAGTTCTACAGTACCCACTATCGGCTATACCAACCAGAGCAGGGTGTCGCTGTGGGACTATTGGAAACCGAACAGCCCCAACCCGGCTGCTCACCGATGGTTCATGTCCATGTCGGCAATCTTGACGTGCTGCTGAGGCGTGCGCAGGCACTCGGTGCCCAGGTGATCGTCGAGCGCACCGCTGTCCCCGGCCATGGTTGGTACGCCCAGTTTACCGATCATGATGGCAATCGGATTGGTTTGTTTGAGGCGCAAGCAAATCAAGTGACTCACTGATGCTGATATTTGCGCTTGTGGCTGTTATCCTATCGCAACACAGTTAGTGTGAAGAATCGCAAACCTACAATTAGCCATCACAAGGATAAACTCATGCCCGAAAGTATCGACCCGAAGGCGATATACAGCAGCACACACATTGCAACCATGCTCGGTACGACCGAGCGTGATGTCGTTGATGCGTTCCAGGCCGGTAGGCTTCGAGGGCGCGAAATTGGCAGTGTTTGGTACTGTACCGGCAAATCTCTGCTGAAGTCTTTAAGTAAAATCGAACCCTCAAGTCAGGAAGCGGTTTCCCCGCAACCTTCACCGACACCGCCGGTGTCGGAAGCGAAGAAGAAACCTGCAGAAAGCAAGGTGGCCAAATCAGATGATTCTGTCGGGCCGGTACCCAAGGAACCTGCTGCCAAGAAACGCTACCTGGCAAAGCAGGTCGAAAGTGCCGTCAAGCAGGCGGGGACTTATGAAACCGCTGCCACACAACTCAATGAGCAGGGGGTTCCCTCACTCAGTGGTGACCCATGGACGCATCGCTCTGTCGGTAATGTGCTGCGATGGGCGCGGCGTAATCCGTAAACCTTGAATGGCAACAGCGACCTGTCGGGCACTGTTGCCGGCCTTCCTTGGCCCAAGACGTTCAATAAATCCGGGTACTGGGTAAAGACCGATGTCGCGAACCCCGTTGACGCCGTCTGCCTGAGACTGAGTTAAATTCGGGCCACAACTCGGTGCGCTGAGTCATCCCCCTCAATCATACACCGGTGGCCAGCGCTTCTGCATGGCGGTCAAGACTTCGTTTTCAGTGCCTTGCCTACTGGGTAAGGTGGTGATGAGAAAGAAGTTGAGAAAACCACTTGCCGGTAGAATGGCGACGATCAAAAAGAACAAAGCATACATCGGATTAACCGTAAGCAGCAGCGCAAATACCAGCCCTGCAGCCAACAGTAGACCCAGCATCGCTTTGGTATAATTTGGAGGAAAATGGCTGGAAATTTTAATCATCGATTTTGCCGGATAACAGTGCGTCTCATAACGATCGGTTTTTCTAAGAACGACCCGGCCATCCCTCAGAGTAATGTTTTGATACTCCGGCAAAGCTTGGCGCAAATGAGCCGCGATCTCCTCCACACGGGGGGGGGAGCCCTCAACGCGGTATTTCGACATATTGGCTGCATCCAAAGTTTGTTGTAAGAAATTCAAATATATCAGAGCATTGTGATCAACAGTTCGACTTGATGCCTGAAAAGTGGAATCGGTAGGCTTGAACGCAACATTCTATCCACAGATTGCCTATTATAGCCACTAAGTAACCGTTCAGTCCCCTCTCCACCCCGTTATGGGGGAGAGGGCGCTTAAGGCAGAAGGTGTGAATGTTTACACCTCAGCGGCATTGTGTTTCTAGCGGGGGTAACCTATCGGTGCGGCCGATTACATCACCAAGCCCTATGAGATCGAGCGCTTACGGGCAATTGTCCGCCGTAGTCTGCGCCGGGTGGACACTGAACGGCAGGTGAATGCGCTCCAGACCCAACTGCACGCTAGTGGCTATTGTGGGGACTTATTTAGCCTCAGTCGCCCTATGCGGCATTTATTCGATCAGATCCGCCGCGCCGCACCGGCACCCTTGGATATTCTGATCCGTGGTGAAACCGGCACGGGTAAAGAATTGGTGGCTTCGAGGACACTCATCTCACCAAGCCCGAGCGCATCGAGCGCTTGCTCGCGCTGCTGATCCTGGCGACCACTTGGGCGGTGCTCGTCGGTCAGTGGGCGCATCGGTATCGCCCCATCCCGGAAAAAAACCCTTGATCGACCCCAGTACTCGGTGTTCCGCTACGGCCTCGATGGGCTCGCTCGGGTGCTGAACCACATCGGCGAGTTCGCCCATGACTTCCTTCAGATGCTCGGATTCCTGCTCGATGGTCAACCGCTCAACCATAAACTCCCTTCTCGTTTTTTGGCGTACTGGTGCAGGATGCTATATTCTTACCCAATCTAAGTCGACACTTTGAGAGTACGACAATGACTGCTACCGCCACCTTGTCCCGCAAGTATCAGATATCCATTCCCAAAGCCGTGCGCGAAGAGCAGCACTGGGAGGCCGGGCAGGAATTCGTGTTCATTCCCAAGGGCAAGGGCGTGCTGGTGATGCCGGTGCCCGAGCTGGATCAGTTGGCCGGTATCGCCAAGGGTGCCTGCACCGACGACTACCGCGACCGCAAGAACCGCTACTGATGGCGGCATCGTTGCGCGTGGTCGATACCTCGGCCTGGATCGAATGGCTTACCGGCAGCGCGCTCGGCAAGAAGCTGGGCAAGCAGTTCCCGGACAAGCTGCGGTGCATCGTGCCGACCATCGTGCAGCTCGAACTGTCGAAGTGGTTAGTACGCGAACTCGGCGAGGAACAAGCCGACCAGGTGATCGCCTATACGCAGAAGGGCATCGTCGTGCCGCTGGACACCGCCATCGCTCTGCTCGCTGCGGACTTGCACCGCGAACACAAACTGGCCACCGCTGATGCCATCGTCTACGCGACGGCGCGGCACCAGGGCGCCGAACGGCTCACCTGCGACGCGCACTTCAAAGGTCTGCCGGACGTGGCGCTGTTCGCCAAGACCGCTTGAGATTGCAAAAGGATGTCGAACGTGGCCATCACATCCTACGCGCGTCTCCTGCTCGAACACTGGGGCGTCGTTGTTGACCCGGTGCGCGACGAACCCCGTTCTTCTGGGCGGAGCGGTTCATCGCCACGGAGTTGTGTAAACTGGGCTATACTACTATGGGTGCCTTAGATTATTCACGGGAAATGCTAGAAGCCGCCAAAAAGAAACAACTGTATCGTAGGCATATTCAAGCTGATATGAGTCAACCGCTCGCGCTTAATGATAACAGTTATGATGCGGTGGTCACTGGTACGTTCACCTATGGGCATGTTAAAGCTGAGGCGTTTGACGAGTTCTCATTGGTATCAGCAGGGATCAGCCATGCCTCTCACCGTATTGATAAGCGACGATGAATCGGCTGCCCGCTATGCGTTAAAGCGAGCGCTGGCGCGGCTGGACTGTACGCTGCTGGAAGCGGCTGACGGCCACGAAGCGCTGGCTGTGGTGAACCGGCAGCCACCCGATTTGATTTTTTTGGATCTGACCATGCCGGGTCTGGATGGACTGGGCATGCTGCGAGCGCTGAATACCCGCAACTATGCGGGCGAGGTGGTCGTGGTAACGGCGGATGATCGGATCGAAACGGCCATCGAATGCGTGCGCCTTGGTGCGGCCGATTACATCACCAAGCCCTATGAGATCGAGCGCTTACGGGCAATTGTCCGCCGTAATCTGCGCCGGGTGGACACTGAACGGCAGGTGAATGCGCTCCAGACCCAACTGCACGCCAGTGGCTATTGTGGGGACTTATTTGGCCTCAGTCGCCCTATGCGGCATTTATTCGATCAGATCCGCCGCGCCGCACCGGCACCCTTGGATATTCTGATCCGTGGTGAAACCGGCACGGGTAAAGAATTGGTGGCGCGTGAACTACATCGACTCAGTGGTCGCCAAGGCAATTTTATCGCGGTCAACACGGCGGCACTCAGCGACACCCTGGCTGAGAGCCAGCTCTTTGGTCATCGGCGCGGTGCGTTTACCGGTGCTGAGCGTCATCATGACGGGGTATTTGCCCAAGCCGATGGGGGAACCCTGTTTTTAGATGAAATCGGCGATATGCCGTTGGTCTTGCAAGCCAAGGTGCTGCGGGTATTACAGGAACGCCTGATCCAGCCGCTAGGTTCCAGCCACAGCCAGCCGGTTAATGTGCGGGTGATCAGCGCCACCCATCACGACTTAGCGCAAGCCATCACTGCGGGACGGTTTCGCGAAGATTTACTCTTCCGACTGCGGGGATTTGAACTTACAGTGCCGCCCTTACGGGATCGATCCGAGGATATTCTGCCGTTGGCGGGCCAGTTTATCGAACAGTTTGGCCACACGGCTCAGCGACGTTTAGGTGAGGGTGTTGCCGCTCGCTTGCTCAGTTATCACTGGCCAGGCAATGTGCGCGAACTGCGGCAGGTTATTCGCGCTGCGGCCGTAATGGCCGAGGGGGAATGGATTATGCCGACGGATCTCGGCTTAGATCCGCCAGCGGCCGGAACGGTCGCTGAATCCCTGCCTGATCTGCAGGGTTTGCCACTGGCCGCAGCTAAAGCCCGATTAATTGACTGGTTCGAGCGCCAGGCGATCAGCAGCGCTTTGCAGCAGAACGCCGGTAATGTCAGCGCAGCCGCCCGCCAACTGGGCATACACCGCCAGAGCCTCCAACAGAAGCTGATCCAGTTGGGGATGCGCCGCAGCCAGTGAAAAGCTGGCCGGATGTTCAATAGCGCCAAATTATGACACTTAAACACTGTTGTCACGTCCGGCCTGGCCCTGTTTTACCGTTGGTGAGTTTTGCCACCAACGCCGCCCTGCAACAATACGGCGGCGCAGCGGCGCGATGCCCAGGATCAGCAACAGGATTAAACACGCCCACGCCAGCGACTCCGGTAACCACTCGCGGGCCGCCCCGACTTGGGTGCCGACATCCACACCCAGTGCCGCCACTCCGGCATCGACAGCCAGTCCTAGCGAGACGGTGGTCACGACAATACCCGCCACATAGTACAGCAATGCCTGATTGCCCATTTCCCGCCGCAACACGCCGAGCGTAGCCAGGCTGGTGATGGGGGCGGCTAACAGCAATACCAGCACGGTTCCGGGGGACACACCGGCGAGCAGCAAGCTCGCGCCGATGGGGGTCGCCGCGCTGGCGCACAGATACAAAGGGATGCCGATCACCGCCATCAGCAGCATGGCCACCAGACCGCTGCCGTAAGCGGCGAACTGATCCGGCGGTAAAAATGTCATCAGTACGCCCGCAAACACCAGGCCCAGCACAATCCAGATGCTGATGTCATCGAGTACCTCGGTAAACGCATACCTCAGACCGGCCGCCAAACGAGCGCCTAGCGGTGCCGGAGGTGGTGTCACGGCTGGTAGAGGCTGCGATGAGCCACAGCCGCCCTGACAGGCGCTGGTCGCCGTGGTACGCGGCAATGCCTCTGAGCGTTCTGTGGTGGCCACCAATAACCCGGTACTGATGGCAGTGACTACCGCACTGGCGGCACGTACCACGGCCATCAGCGGGCCGAGCAGGGCATAGGTCACGGCCAGGGAGTCGATGCCGATGCCCGGCGTACCGATCAAAAACGCCGTGCTTGGACCGCGTCCGGCCCCACCGCGATATAACGCCAGCGCGGTCGGTATGGCACCACAGGAGCACAAAGGCAAAGGCGCACCGATCACTGCTGCGCGAGCAATCACCCATGGGCCACGCCCGCCCAGCCAGCGCGTTAAAGTAGTTGCGACGACCAAACCTTTAACCAGCCCCGCTGCCAGCAGTCCCAGCACCAGCCACGGCGCTACGGCCAATGCCATATCTAAAATATTGTGCACCACTGTCGGCATACCTGATTCCTCAGCGTGTTGATGGAGCCGATGAGTATCAAGCCTGTAACCTTTACAGGGTCAAGCCCGGTGTTCATCCATAAACATACCCCAAGTCGCTGCGGCTGAGCACAGGGCTTAGCCACCACTGCCGTCTGACAACTGCACCCAGGTGCAGTGTCAAGACTGCACTGCATTCAGTACATATAATTTTTTAATCAATTTATCAAATGGTTAATTCTTTAACTATAACGGCATGGTGTTTGCTCCAGGGTATAACAGTGTCAACTGACTGGAGATACCCCGATGGACTCTACAGCTTCCCCCACCCCGTGGCCTCTGCGGCTGCTGGATAGCTTTCTGCAAGAGCGCAATATCCGCTGGTTATTAGCCGCAGGTGCGGTGATCCTGCTGGCGTCCTCATTGATGCTGATCAGCAACCACTGGGGCACTTATACACCCACATGGCAGTATCTGATCATGCTGGCCTATACCGGCTTAATTCATATCGCCGCCGGTTGGACGGCCACTCGGCTGAGTTTGCCACGCACTGCGGTGGCATTACGTGCCCTGACTCTGCTACTGATACCGGTACTGTTTCTGGCCTTAGCCTGGTTGACTCTCAGCGGTGAA
>SKOM01000048.1 GCA_007120095.1 Candidatus Competibacteraceae bacterium
GCGGTGTTGTGTATGATTTTCCTCGCCCAGCTCTACCTGATCGGTCAGATGAAAGGGGTAGGTAACGTCTTTCAGGTGATGTTCCATCTGGACTACAACATGGGTGTGATTGTCGGTGGGCTGATCGTGACCGCTTATGTCACCATCGGCGGCATGTATGGCTTGTCCTATAACCAGACGCTGCAAGCGATTATCATGCTGATTGCCTTGTATGTGCCAGCCGTCATCATCTTATGGGAAATGGGTGCGGGCTGGCCCAGCTTTTTCCCGCCCTTTGGCTATGGCAACCTGGTGCCACAAATGTTTGAGGCGCTGCCCTCGTATTTTGATCCCATGCTGACCGTGGACGGCACGGTGGCAATGAGCGCTAAATTCTATCTCGGGGTGTTCTTGTCCATTGCCTGCGGCACCATGGGACTGCCCCATATTGCCATGCGCTATTTCACCGCGCCGACGATTCGCAATGCCAAAATGTCCACCTTCTGGGGGACTTTGTTTATCGGGCTGGTGTTTTTCACCACGTTTGCCATTGGTTTCGCCGCTAAACTTTACAGCGTGAATGTGCTTGAAGGTGAGCAAGGGCTGCAAATCAGACCCGCTGAAGCCGATCTGTTAATCGTTGTGATGAGCCAGGCTTTTACCCCCGGCTGGATTGCTGCATTACCTGTTGCAGGCGCTCTGGCGGCAGGCATGTCAACTATCGGTGGGCTGTTAATGGTCATTGGCACAGGCTTAGGCAGTGATATTTACTCGACAATCAAACCCAATGTGCCGGATCGCAGCCGAGTACGAATGGGTTATGTCTTCACCGCCTTGGGTGGTTTAGCCACCATCGGTCTGGCGCTGAACCCCCCGGACTTCCTGCTCGAAAGTGTGGTCTGGGCGTTCATCGTCGGAGCCTCAACCTTCACCCCGGTGTTGGTACTGGGCATCTGGTGGAAAGGGGCTAATAAACCGGGGGCGATTGCCGGATTGATCGTCGGTGGCGTGCTTTCCGGTGTGTTGTGGTTGCAAAAAGGCGTGCTGTTCGGTATTCCCTTGATTCAAGCTGGGCCGATAGGTCATCTAGTCACGGGTATTTTCACCATGTCGGCGGCGTGGTTTACCGTGGTGGTGGTCAGTCTGTTGACCGGTGGCGAAAAGAACGAGAAAATTCTGCGGGAAATCGACCGGATTCACGGTTGGCAGAATTACGATCCACGCCGCTACAGCAGCAACACCTTCGCGATTGTAACCGCTGCCATCGCCTTGGCGCTGATGATCTGGTCGGCCATGCCCGATCCGGCTTATCAGTAAGTTTAACCCTGAGAGTGTACTATGCCACTGCTTGACCTGTTATTGCTGCGCCCCCAAGCGTTTTACCATGCCTGTGAGCAGCGCCGTGCCCCTATGTGGATTAGCGCGTTTCTGCTGTTATTCGGTGTGGTGTACGGCTCTTGGGTAGGGCTATTGCAGTACAGTCTCGGTGGCGAATTGCAAGGCATCCCCATCGCCAGTATCCCGTTGTGGGTGCTGGTGGTGGGGAATATTATTATTGGTATTTTAATCGCGATCTTGGTGCATCTTGGTGTTACGCTGGTCGCGTGGTTAATGGCGAAAGCGGTCGGCGGCCCCGGTTATATGGGGGCTTTATACCGCACCAGCGGTTATTTGCTGCCCCTGACACTGCCCGCCTTGCCGGCGCTGGCTTTTAACACTGCGGTGACTACCATAGAATCCGTGGTGCCACCTACTCTGCCGCTGCTGTACCTGCTGCTGGCAATCGTTGGGGTTGCCTGGTTTCTCGGTGGGCTGTATCAGTCGCTGCGGGTCACCCAGGAGTTAACCCCCCGCCGTACCCTGTTTGCGGTGCTGTTGTTTGCCGCCTTCACGGCTTCGATTATGAGGATTGCGTAAAATTGTGTCTAAGCAACCGGTCCGCCAATTTCCGCGCTAACTTGATCCCGTAAGCGCCGAATCGCTTTTAAGGCACGCTTTAGCCGGGCGGTGCGGTCGCGGTTTAAATCCCGAGGATGAATATAATAATTGGGCCTCTCATCACGCTTGAATCGAGCCAATTGATGGCGCAGGATTAAATCGGCCAGAAACGATGTGGTTTTGTTGAGGGACTGGAAATCGGCCTCATTAATCACCTGTTGAGCATTCAGCGCTTCTAAACGCTCCAAAGTACCGGTCGCGGTGATGCCATGCTTTAAAGCGAGTAATCGTAAGGCGGAAACCAGCGGCAACGTGCCGGTGTGTTTGATATTAATATGACCGGGAAACTCACTGTCGCGTCCCATGGTGATAAAGCGGTCAAACCACCCCAGAGCCACACCTTGCTCCTGGTGTTCATGCGCCATCGCTCTCAGTAGACTGATGTTTTGCTGAGCCAGAGTATTAATATGCTGGCGCAACTGCCGGGCAAATTCAAACTGGCCAAAAATCGGCTGAAAATCGAAAAAGATATCGCTTAAACGGATCGTCATGGCACTACTGCGTTTCGCCCATAAGCGGGTTTGTTCCCGCCATTGGCTGAGTGGCTTACGCCACATCGGATTCAGCGCCATCACATAGCCGGCATCACGCGGAAACCCGACGGTCTCCAGATCCGCAATCCACCCCTCGGCAAACTCCCGAAACCAGCCGTCGATGCGATCATGCTGATCGTCCGGATAATCATCCAGAATCAGGCCATGGTCTTGATCGGGGTATAAGAAATTTTCCCCGCGACCGGCCGAACCCATAACCAACAGGCAAAATGCAACCGGAGGATCACCGGCACCGGCAGCTTTTATTTTCTGTAAGCGCCAACGCGCTAAGCGGACGTAAATGTCATTATTCACATGGGTAATCAGCCGCTGTATGGCCACAGCATCCAGCTCTTCCTCCAGCAGTTCCTCAGCCAGGGTGGCCAAGGTGCCGCGCACCCGCCCGATGGATTCCAGCCCGTTTTCCCAGGTCAGTTGACGGATATGATGCACCGTGCGCTCGGCGGTCACAGCGATGGCGTCTTTAAAATCCAGCGTACCTACCACACGTCCCTCGGTGTCAACAACCGGCAGATGGCGCAGATTGAGCTGCAACATTCGCCCAATGGCACGATAGAGAAAATCCCAGGATTCAATCGTGTGCACCGGGCGGGTCATAATGGCATCAATTGCGGTATCAGGGTTCACCTGAAACACCACGCGCTGGACGACATCCTGTTCGGTCACAATGCCGACCGGTAAGCGCTGTTGATCCACCACTACGACACTGGTACCTTCAGACTGGGCAATCAGGCGCACCACCGAGTCGCAGGTATGATCAGCGGTAACCAGCGGTGGCGCGGGGTTCATGACCTCACTGACTCGCTTACCGAAGATTGCCGTGCGCGGCCTAAGCCGCACCGATTCACAACTGTCCGCCATGGTAATCCCTTTCAATCCTAGAAAAAACTTTACTGCGACAGGTATATCACGCTTTAATACGCTTTAGAAGCTGCGCATCAGCGGCGTCTGCGGTATGTCATAATATTGGCGTTTGTCGTGTGTGCCATGATATTTTAGGTTGACCAGGCTCACCTATACTGTGCTACCTTTTATTACACCAAAATGACAAAGGAGGGAGGGCAATACAGGCTGCTGTGAAAGGCGGTCTCATAAGATCATGATCATTAAAATAAACCTATGCGCTGCGCTTGGATTATTGAGGCCGCTGAACGAGTATCCTGGCGCTAGTAAGGTTCCATAATCCGCAATCTGCCTTCATAAATAGAGGAGAAACTGACCATGTCTCAGGAGGAACAACGTTCCTTATACTGGAAAACCAATCTACGCATCATCGCAGGCTGTTTGATCGTTTGGGCTGCGGTATCGTTCGGTCTAGGGATACTGCTGGCGGCACCGCTGAATAACTTCAGCATCGGCGGCTACCCATTAGGCTTTTGGTTTGCTCAACAGGGTGCCATCTACACTTTCCTAGTTATAATCTTCTTTTATGCCTGGCGCATGAATCGATTAGACCGTCAATACGAAGTCGATGAGCAATAAGGAGCACTGAACTATGGATCTACAAACACTCAGCCTGTTAGTCGTCGGTGCAACCTTTGCGCTCTACATCGGTATTGCCATCTGGGCGCGTGCCGGTGGCACCAGCGATTTCTATGTCGCGGGCAAAGGGGTTAACCCCATTGCCAATGGCATGGCCACTGCTGCTGACTGGATGTCTGCGGCGAGCTTTATCTCCATGGCCGGCCTGATTGCCTTCCTCGGTTA
>SKOM01000184.1 GCA_007120095.1 Candidatus Competibacteraceae bacterium
CTAGCCCACTGTGGCCGTGCCATGGTTTGATCGCTGACTGACTTGGCCGCTGAACCGGAACGTTTCCGTCCCTTTGGTTAGATACCGCCGATGCACAGGTATTTCATCTCCAGGTATTCTTCAATACCATGGCGCGAACCCTCGCGGCCAATGCCTGACTCCTTGACACCGCCGAACGGGGCCACTTCGGTAGACACCAGTCCAGTGTTAATCCCTACCATGCCGGATTCCAGTCCCTCGGCGATGCGCCAGATGCGGCCAATATCACGGCTGAAGAAATAGCTGGCCAGACCAAACTGAGTGGCGTTGGCCAGTTGCAGCGCCTCGGTCTCGGTGTGGAACCGAAACAGCGGGGCTACCGGCCCAAAAGTTTCCTCACAGGCGATTTTCATCTCCGGAGTCACATTCACCAGCACCGTGGGTTGGAAGAAGGTGCCACCCAGTGCATGACGTTCGCCACCGGCACTCACTGCTGCGCCTTTGCGTACGGCGTCTTGAATATGCTCTTCCACTTTTTCAACAGCGGCGGTATCAATCAGCGGCCCGATATTGACGCCCGGTTCCAGCCCGTTACCGATTTTAAGCTCGCCGACGGCAGTGGCGAGTTTGACGGCGAAAGCCTCATATACCCCGTCCTGGACGTAGATGCGGTTGGCACAGACACAGGTTTGTCCCGCGTTGCGGTATTTGCAGGCGATCGCTCCGGCCACTGCGGCGTCCAGATCGGCGTCGTCAAAAACGATAAACGGCGCATTGCCACCCAGCTCCATCGAGGTGTTTTTCACCGTATCAGCGCATTGCTTGAGCAAAACCTTACCCACTTCAGTGGAGCCGGTAAAACTGAGCTTGCGCACTATCGGGTTACGGGTCAGTTCACCCCCAATCGCGTTCGATGAGCCGGTGACAATGCTTAACACCCCGCGGGGCACCCCAGCGCGTTCAGCCAGTTCGCACAAAGCCAGTGCCGAGTAAGGTGTCTGGCTAGCCGGTTTAATCACCATGGTGCAACCAGCAGCCAACGCTGGAGCCGCCTTGCGGGTAATCATCGCGGTGGGGAAATTCCATGGGGTAATCGCCGCACACACACCGACCGGTTGTTTGATCACCACAATCCGCTTGTCCGCTTGATGTTGCGGAATGGTTTCGCCGTAAGCGCGTTTGCCTTCTTCAGCAAACCACTCAATGAATGAAGCCCCATAGGCAATTTCGCCCTTGGCCTCGGTCAACGATTTACCCTGTTCGCTGGTCATGATCACCGCTAAGTCTTCTTGATGCTCCATCATCAACTCAAACCAGCGACGCAGAATGACGCTGCGTTCTTTGGCGGTTTTATCGCGCCAGGCGGGCAGGGCAGTACGAGCGGCCTCAATAGCGCGACGGGTTTCAGCAGATCCCATTTTCGGTACGGTGCCTAAAATTTTACCGGTGGCGGGATTGGTGACTTCGAGGCGGTCTCCGTCATCAGCATCGAGCCAGGTACCATCGACATAGCACTGCTGCCGGAATAGTTGCTGTTCTGTTAAGTTGATACTCATCGTGATTATCCTCGCTGGTCGTTATATTGCGGATTTAAATCGGCTTACATGAGTTTTCTGGCAGGGTATGAGCACGCCAGTTCCCTACCTCAGGTTGGGCCAGCAGGGGGCAGATAAACTGCCAGGCCGCTTGCAGCGCCGCTGTCGCCTGATCCGAAAGCGGTTGACCGAGTTCGAACTCAGCACCGCGTACTGCCAGCACAAAACTCGGCGGTGGGGTTTGACCGGTGATGCGTTGTAAGACCTCCAGCACAGCCGGGGGTGATAAAGCATGGCTCAGCACAGTGTTACCAGCTTGTGGCTTGATTTCGCTGAACCTAAAAGGTTGCTCCAGGCCGGTTGCCGCGTCGATAAACAATACCTGATCAGCCGATTGCAGATCCAAAGCATGTTCGACTTGAAGCTGAAAATCACTGAGCGTGTGCAGATCGGGAAACGTACTGCTGATCCGATCCAGCAACAAAGGGCCAAGGGCATCATCAGCCCGCGAGGGGTTACCCACCGCAATGACGATCAATCGTATGGTCATGATTGAGCCGGATCAGGTTCCTTAAGCAACACTTTACCCCATGCAGTGCGAGCATTATTCTGTGGTCAACATACTAAATCACTGTCTAATCGTCCACATGCCTAAGCAAACACCGTGTCTCAGTATCCTAAAATAATTGAAAAATTAGCTTTTTTAACCCAAGCTCGCAATATGGAAGATCTCGAATCGAGCTTATTTGAGTAGAGGTACTGGTCAGGCAGTATAGCCATTTGATGAACTATCCGGACATTAGTTGGCCATCCGCCGCGTATTGCGTCGTACGACAGGACATCACCGAGAATACGAAATCGCGGTTAAAACGGCTTATGCGCGAACTCACGCAAATCAGCAGCCCGCCCGCTTGGCACCGTGCGATGATTGGTCGTTAGATAATGGATGCCTCAGTGCATGGCAAGGCTTTGAAATCTTTAGATCAATGCAAATTGCCACAATGTCATGAAATAGATATAATGGAGTTTCATTCGCTCAAACAGCGTTTTTCCTTTTGGACTTTATTTGAGCGTATATGGGTAGGCAAAGCGCATTTGAGTGTAATTCTAATGAGTTACTAAATGATGGAGCGAGAAATCATCTCATGAACATCAAGCGCTTTAATGCCTCTCTTATTGTGCTCACCACCACAATCGCCTTTGCTGTTACGAGTTTAGTCAGTGCAGACGATGGCTATGAACGCTACCGCAACCATCCGCATTTTGCGCCGTTGCCTGCCATGCCACCGATTCCAGCTCACAATTCCATGACCCCAGAAAAAATTGAACTGGGCAAAATGCTGTTTTTCGAACCGCGAATTTCCGCTAGTGGTGTAATCAGTTGCGCAACTTGTCATAATCCCGCCCTAGGCTTTACAGACAGAATTCCCAGAGCGGTTGGTCATGAAGGTCAAGTCGGCGAGCGCAATACCCCTACGGTATTAAATGCAGGATTCCTGGGTGCGCAATTCTGGGATGGACGGGCGGCTGATCTGGAAGAACAGGCGCTCGGGCCGATTGAAGCCCCAGTTGAAATGGCGATGGATATTAGTGCAGCAATTGACCGGCTCAACAGCTTCAGCGAATACCGCGAGCGCTTTGCTGACGCCTTTCCCGACGAATCAGCCCCCGTCAATCCCGATAATGTGGCCTTAGCGATTGCCGCCTTCGAGCGGACGTTGAACACGCCCAATTCACCGTTTGACCGCTATTTGCAAGGCGATCTTAATGCTCTCAGTGAACAACAAAAACGCGGCATGGCGGCTTTTGTGGATAACGGTTGCCAAGCTTGCCACCGTGGAGCGATATTAACCGACAGCAGTCATCATCGCTTTGAACTGCCCGGTTCTACCGATGAAGGCCGGTATTTGGTCACCGGTGATCCCGCCGATCGGTTCGCGTTTAAAACACCCACATTGCGCAATGTGGCTTTGACTTACCCGTATTTTAACAACGGCAGTGTCGACGCTTTGGAAGATGCGATTCAGTTGATGGCACAACAAATGCTCTATCGCGATTTGGACGCGGATATGATCGCTGACATCTCGGCTTTTCTGCACAGTTTGACCGGGGAAATGCCGCAATTTACTGTGCCAGCGCTGCCTTAATTGGCACCGTAAACACAGCAATCCCGCCCCGCCTTAAGCCTTGTAGATCATCTGTTAAGGTAAGCGTTCAGACCCTCCTGCCTTAAGCGCCCTCTCCCTTGGGGAGAGGGTTGGGGTGAGGGGCTTTGAATCAAAGGGGGGATAGGGGACTGAATGACAAGTTGATAACCGGTGTGAATTGATACAAACCATCCAACCCAGCTTGAATCGCTCATGGTGGATCGTACCCGTCAGTGTGCGACTGCCACTATTCAGTCTCGTGTTCTTGAGTCTGAGCGCCTGCATGGGAGGGAGCAGTAGTGACAGTAGTGACGCCGCCGATGATAGCGAGAGTTATCAGACTGAGGTCGTCATTAACGGCCTGCAACATGCTTGGGGCATGGCCTTTTTGCCCGCCCCTGATGAGCATCTCGCCTTAGTGACTGAGCGTGCTGGTGATCTGTACCTGATTGATTTAGATAATGGATCAATAACGCCGATTACTGGGGTTCCAGAAGTTGCCGCCGTTGGGCAAGGTGGCCTACTTGATGTGGCTCTCTATCCTGATTTCGGGCCAGGCCA
>SKOM01000199.1 GCA_007120095.1 Candidatus Competibacteraceae bacterium
CTTTGAACTCGTTAGTACTATAATTAGCCATCAGTGTTATATTCCGTTACTGATAAAAGTGTCATGTTACCGTTTAGCTGTTCATGAATAAACGCCATGCCCATCTCGACAGCGGGCACGAGCTTGTCTATCATCATCAACAACCTTAAAAATTATTAGCCCTTGATACCTGACTACGCGTGACTGATATTTACACCGATACTACAGAACAGGAATTCATCAACCTGCTGGTCATCGACCATTCCTTGGCCAACACCGAGCAGTTTCTGGCTCCACTGCGTGATGCTGGCTACCTGATTCAGTTTTCGCGCGCTGAGCAGGAAAAAGAACTCGATTCCTTGATCTCATTCAAGGCGCTGGATCTTGTCATCCTGCACCCTGGTGATGATCGCCCTGATATACCCACCTTGCGTGCTCATCTGGAAACAGCCAAAAAAGATGTGCCTATCTTGGTGGCAATCGACGATTTTAGCCGACAAAAACCGCTGGACATACTGCGCGCCGGTGCAGACAACCTGTTTGCCATTGACGAACCTGAGCACTTATTGCTGGTAGTGCGCAAAGAATTACACTACCGCTGGCTACGTACCCAGACCCACAGCTATCAGCAGCAAATTAAGGAAACCGAGGCCCGTAGCCGCATATTACTGGAACATACCAGTGATGCTATCGCCTACATCCATGAAGGCGCTCATATTCTGGTCAATGCAACCTATGCTCGCCTATTTGGTTTCGACGACCCCCAAGATCTGTTGGGGATCACGCTCATGGACATCGTGGCTCGTGATGACCATGATACCCTCAAAGCATTTCTACGCAACAGCGTCCGCCAAGGCCAAACTATCGGCGCTGTTGAAGTCAGCGGCATCAATCAACAGGGCAAAACATTCTCCATCATTATTAACTGCACCCCAACCCGAATCAATGATGAACCCGGCCTGCAACTGGTCATCCAAAATTCCAGCCCCACCCCCTCCGGTCAAAATCTGTATACGGATTCGGTAACCGGGCTCAATAATCGAGCTTATCTCATCAATCATATTGATCAGTTCCTGAAAAAACATAATAAACAACTCGGTGCGGTGTTATATATCCTGCTTAATAACTACCTTAAAATCAGTCAGGATAACGGCCTGTTAGCTGGTGATATCTTGCTACGCGACATCGCCGCCAAACTGACTTCGCAACTTTCAGATCAGGAAGTGTGTGCCCGATTGGCCGATGCGGTTATTGTGATCCTGACCCCGATCAGTGACACCAATGAGCTGGGCAGCTTGGCGCAAAAATTAGCAGCTACTGTGGCTGAAAACACCTCTTACTACGAGTCCACCCTGCTGACCACCGATGTCACGGTCGGGATTTGCCCGGTGATGGAGCATCACCAAAACGCGTTTCAACTGCTGTCTCAAGCCAATCAGGCGTGTGAGTTAGCCCGGCAAAAAAACAGCACCGTAGAGATTTATCGAGCGACTGCCCGCAGCTCGCAGCGTGAGAAAGATCAGGAATCCTGCTGGTTACTGGAAGATGCTTTGAACAACCGTCGGGTCAATGCGCTATATTTACCCATTGTCAGTTTTCAAGGCGACAGTACTCCGCGCTATGATGTTAAAGTCAAAATCACCGATAGTGCCGGTAAACCCCTGGACCTCAGTTCGCTGGCACAGGCCGCCGAGCGCACAGGAGCGATGTTACCCTTGGATCAATGGCTGATCAGACACACACTAAAGGCGCTGGCACGGCGCCGGGCGAAAGGACACAGTTTACCCACTTTGTTTATTGATATTTCGAGTAATTCGGTTACCGAAGAGACGTTTGCAAACTGGCTGAAAGAACAACTCGACAGCCTTGAACTCACTGGCAACCAACTTGTGTTGTCGACCAATGAACAGCGCGCTGAACACTCCTTTAGAGATTTACAACTTCTCCGAGACAAGCTCAAAAGCTTGAACTGTAGTTTCGGTCTGACGCAATTTGGTAGTGGGGAACACTCCGAGCGCCTGTTGGAACACCTCAGCCCCGATTATGTCCTGCTCGATAGCGAACTCATTGAACGTTCCAGCAAGTCGCGCCGTTCGCGGCAAAGTGACCAAATAGCTACCCTTACCCAACGCGCTCAGGCTATGAATGTCGGTATTATCGCCAGCAATGTCACCACTGCTAATCAAATGGCCAGTATTTGGCAATATGGCGCAACGCTGGCCTCAGGCAGCATGGTGCATGAACCCAGTCCCAAAATGGATTTTGATTTCAGTCAGTTCGGTGGCTAAGCCATGCCGCCAATCCACATCGCATCGCCATAGCTGAAAAACCGGTAACGTTGCCGGACTGCGTGACGGTAGGCGGCCATGATGCACTGATGACCGGCAAAAGCGGCTACCAGCATCAGCAAGGTTGATCCCGGCAAATGAAAATTGGTGATCAAGGCATCAACGCAGCGAAACTTATAGCCAGGATAAATAAATAAGGCGGTTTCTCCCCGTAAGGGCTGTAACGTGCCGTCGGCACAAGCCGCCTCCAAACTGCGCACCACTGTGGTACCCACGGCGACCACCCTGCCCCCCTGAGCTTTAACAGAGCGGATTTGCTCGCATAAGGCTGCATTAACCTCCACACGTTCGGCATGCATGCGATGCGCCGTAATGGAATCGACTCGTACCGGCTGGAAAGTGCCTGCTCCCACATGCAGGGTAATAAATGCCTGTTCCACACCTTGTGCGGCTAACGTAGCCAGCAATTCCGGTGAGAAGTGCAATCCAGCCGTCGGTGCTGCTACCGCACCCGGTTCGCGAGCGTAAACCGTTTGATAACGTTCGGCATCAAAGTCTTGGGCTGCACGATCGATATAAGGTGGCAAAGGAATGTGCCCATGGCGATTTAAAATGTTCAGGGCATCGGCTTCGGTGATGAATTCCAGTTCGTAAAGTGCCTCATGACGGGCGATAACCGCCGCTGCAACGCGATCATCGTCCAGATACAGCCGCGTCCCCGGACGCGGGGCATGGTTAGCTCGCAGATGAGCCAGTACCCGCTGCGGGGCAATAATCCGCTCGACCAGCACTTCGACCCGACCACCGCTGGCTTTACGCCCGTATAGGCGGGCAGGAATCACGCGGGTATCATTAAACACCAGTAAATCACCGGGTCTGAGCAACTTGGGCAGATCAGCGAAACGCCAATCCTGTAAGCTATCAGAATGAGACTCTAACACGAGTAAGCGGCTGTCTTCCCGACTTAAAGGCGGTTTCTGGGCGATTAATTCCGCCGGTAATTCGAACTCAAAATCGCGAGTATGCATGGCTACGACAGCATTGAGTAGCGTATGAGCCAATCACGCAATGACGCCAAACAAGGCTGCTGCAAATGGTGATGCAGTAAACGCTTGATGCGTGGCAGATGAGCTAGATAATGGCTTTTGCCGTCACGACAGCATAAGCGTTGAAAAATGCCGATGACCTTACAATGACGCTGGGCACCCAAAACCGTATAGTCGTGCATAAACCGCTCCTGCTCAGCGGCTGTGGCCGCGTGTAAATAGCGCTCCAGCATGTTTGCGGCCAAACCCGGTGTCAGATCGCGGCGGGCATCTTCCAACAACGACACGACATCATAGGCCGCCGGACCCAAAACAGCATCTTGAAAATCCAATAAGCCGCATCGCTGCACCCTAGACTCTCCAGCAATACACAATAGATTATCGACATGGAAATCCCGCAGAACTAAGGTCTGCGGTGTAGCGGGCAGCTCTCGCAGAATAGTCTGCCATACCTGCAGATAGGTTTCACGCACAGCAATGGGTGCGGCATGGCCATGCACAGCCGGCCAATACCAGTCGACCAACAGTACCGCTTCATTTAATAAACGCTGTTCACAATAAGAGGGCAGCCGCACATCCGTGGCTTGTGGATGGTCATGCACACAACGCAGCACATCAATGGCCAGGGCGTACAACTCGGTTTCGTCCCCACCGCTTGCTAATAAACGGGTGAAGGTGTCATCGCCTAAATCTTCCAGCAGGGCAAAACCGTTCTCAACATCGACCGCCTGCACTGCAGGTGGGCGCAACCCCAAACGCTGCAAATGTCGAGCGATGGTAACAAACGCTTGCACGTTCTCATGAGCAGGCGGCGCGTCCATCAACATCCAGCGTTGATCGTGATCACGAATTCGAAAATAACGGCGAAACGAGGCATCCGGCTGCAGCGGTTGCA
>SKOM01000277.1 GCA_007120095.1 Candidatus Competibacteraceae bacterium
ACACCATCAAGGATGAATGGATTGAGAACATCGCCACCCTCGGTGAAAAGATGGACGAATACATCAACGCCCAACAGCAGGCCAACGGCTTTGACCTGCGCTATAACACCACGCTCACCGCTTCCGATCAAGACTGGCGGCACTGCGCTGCTGTGCTGTCACGGCAAGATTTCATCACATTGATGAGCGAGGGGTGGTGAGGTGACCGACGCATACGATGGCCATCAACCCTCACGCTGACCATCCATGCTTGCAGCATCAACCCCTGAAATAGGGCAAGTCGAGCTGAAAGCAATGACTATTCCAGATTCAATTCTTTGATTTTGCGTGTTAAGGTATTGCGACCCCAGCCGAGCAAACGGGCCGCTTCCTGGCGATGGCCACCGGTATGCGCTAAAGCGACCTTAATCAAGGTGCGCTCGAAAGCGGGCAAGGCGGTATCCAGCAGGGGCGGATGGCGATCACCAACATGCTGACTGGCCCACTGGTGTAATGCCTTATCCCAGGCTTGAGGCGTATTGTCCGCCCTTTCTGCGGTCTGTTCGCACAGTTCACTGGGCAGGTCGGCCAGATGGATCGCCTGACCTGAAGCCATCACAGTGAGCCAGCGGCAAACATTTTCCAGTTGTCTTACATTACCTGGCCAGTCGAGTTGGCACAGAAATTTCTCAACTTCAGGCCGCAGTTGTTTCGGTTCGACTTCGAGCTCGCGGGCGGCTGACTGCAAGAAGTGCCGCAGCAGCGGCGGGATATCTTCACGACGCTGACGCAGTGCAGGCAAATTAATGCGGATGACATTTAAGCGGTGAAACAGATCCTCACGAAACCGGCCAGCTTGTACGGACTGTTTGAGATCCTGATGGGTTGCCGCGATGATGCGCACATCAACCCGAGTCGGTGTGTGGCCGCCGACTCGGTAAAATTCGCCCTCGGCCAGTACGCGCAGCAGTCGGGTCTGTAACTCAGCGGGCATATCGCCGATTTCGTCTAAAAATAAGGTACCGCCGTCGGCCTGTTCAAATCGCCCTTGACGTGAGGTTTGCGCTCCAGTGAAGGCACCGCGTTCATGGCCAAACAGTTCCGATTCGAGCAGATCATGCGGTATGGCGGCCGTATTGATAGCGATGAATGGCCCGGCACGACGCGGGCTGTGGCGATGCAGAGCGTGGGCGACCAGTTCTTTGCCGGTACCGGACTCCCCGTTAATCAGTACCGTGATATGCGAACGTGACAGGCGGCCAATAGCGCGAAACACCTCTTGCATGGACGGTGCTTCGCCGATGAGTTCGGGCAGGGCGGTATCGGCTTTGACCGTGTCTAGCCGGCTACCGGGCGCTGGCTGAGCGTAGCGGGCTTGAGCGCGTTTGACCAGAGCGACGGCTTCGTCAACATCGAACGGCTTGGGCAAGTATTCAAAAGCCCCCCCCTGATAGGCCGATACCGCACTGTCCAGATCGGAGTGGGCGGTCATGATAATCACCGGCAGATGGGGGGAGTGGTCTTGTAGGCGTTTGAGTAACGTTAAACCGTCCATACCGGGCATGCGGATATCAGCCATGATCGCATCTGGCGTGGTTTGATACAGCGCTTCCAAAACCCGGTTGCCGTCTTCGAAAGTGCGGACATCCAAATCGGCATTACCGAGTGCCCGAGACAGTACCCAGCGGATGGCGTGATCGTCATCTATCACCCAGATTTGTGGCCGCCTAGCCATCGTGATCCTCTAGTGGTAACAGCAAGATGAATACCGTTTCTCCCGGACGGCTGGTAAATTCAATCAAACCCCCATGTTGATTAACCAGGATTTGGGCGATAGGCAACCCTAAGCCGGTACCTTGAGCGCGGCCACTAATCATGGGGTAGAAGATATTTTCTTGCAAACGCCGAGGAATGCCGGGGCCGGCATCGATAATTTCAATGCGGGCGACGAGTTTATGGCGTTTTTGACCAATCGTGCATTGGCGTTGAATCCGTGTGCGTAACAAAATGGTGCCGCGTCCTTCAATGGCCTGTACCGCGTTACGCACGATATTCAGAATTGCCTGAATCAGTCGATCGGCATCGCCGTGCAGCGATGGAATGCTCGGGTCATAGTCTTTGGCGATGTACAGATCGGGATTGTTCTCCGCAAGTACTAAAGTACGTACCCGTTCCAGTATTTCGTGAACGTTGATTTCCGCATGGTCAGGAGGACGGGAGGGGCCTAACATGCGGTCAACTAGGTTACGCAGTCGATCCGCTTCGCCAATAATGATCGCGGTATATTCTTTAAGCGCATCATCTTCAAGTTCTTTTTCGAGTAACTGGGCCGCTCCGCGCAGGCCACCCAATGGATTTTTAATTTCGTGGGCTAGATTGCGAGTCAGTTGGCGACTGGTATAGTGTTGGGACAAAAGCAATTCTTCCCGGTTGATGCGTAGTTGTCGGTCAAGCTGGCGCATTTCAATCAGCATCTCCGTGGGATCATGTGGCGGGCCAATGGGGACTACCGTCAAATCTACTGTGATGACATTTTCTCCGAGTAGAGTCAATGTGGTTTCGCGTTCCGTGAAGTGACGGCCTTCGCTTAAACATTGTTGTAAGGCCAGTGGGATATGCTGCGCACAGCGTGCAAACATTAGGAATGGCAAGCCGCGGGCCTGGCGTAAGCTGATGGCAAGCAGTATCTCAGCCGCCGGGTTCATATAGCGGACGCTGAGTGACTCACCCAGAACCACGATGCTGACCTGCATCGCTTCTAACACCCGCTGTGGGTAGTCATCAGATTCATTATCATTGGTGAAACGAGCCATAACCCCCTAACTACTCCTGTGTTCGGAATAAAAACGCCCCCGATTGGGGGCGTTTCCGGCGCTGTTCGGGTGATGGTTTAAACGCTGTAATACAGGTCGAACTCGACCGGATGGGTGCTCATTTTCATGCGCAGAACCTCTTCCATTTTCAGGCCAATATAGGCATCGATCACATCATCGGTGAATACCCCGCCCGCTTTGAGGAAGTCACGGTCTTCGTCTAAGGCCTGCAGAGCTTCTTCCAGTGAAACCGCCACATGCGGAATGGCTTTTTCTTCCTCGGCAGGCAGGTCATAAAGGTCTTTATCCATGGCATCGCCGGGGTGAATCTTGTTTAAAATACCGTCGATACCCGCCATCAACATGGCGCTGAAAGCCAGATAAGGGTTGGCGGTGGAATCGGGAAAGCGTACCTCGATGCGCCGGGCTTTGGGGCTGGATACCCACGGAATACGGATTGAAGCCGAACGGTTGCGGGCGGAATACGCTAACAACACCGGGGCTTCAAAGCCGGGAACCAGACGCTTATAGGAGTTGGTCGAGGCGTTGGCAAAAGCGTTAATCGCTTTAGCGTGTTTGATAATACCGCCGATGTAGTACAGAGCGGTTTCCGATAAGCCGCCATAAAGCTCACCTGAAAACAGGTTTTTGCCGTCTTTCATTACTGACTGGTGCACATGCATCCCGTTACCGTTATCACCAACCAGGGGTTTCGGCATGAATGTCGCCGTTTTGCCGTAGTTATGGGCAATGTTGTGAACACAGTACTTATAAGTCTGTAGTTCATCAGCTTTTTTGACCAAAGTATTAAACTGAACCCCGATCTCGCCTTGTCCCGCTGTGGCGACTTCATGGTGATGGACTTCAACGACCAGCCCCATTTCTTCCATCGCCAGGCACATGGCGCTGCGCATGTCCTGCTGCGAATCAATCGGTGGTACCGGGAAATAACCACCTTTAATACCAGGACGGTGACCCATATTGCCGTCGGGGTAGATGGTTTCAGCGTTCCAGTGAGCTTCTGAAGAGTCAATTTTGTACGCTGCACTTTGCATGCTGGTGCTCCAGCGCACATCGTCGAAGACAAAGAATTCATTTTCCGGACCGAAATAGGCGGTATCGCCAATACCCGCAGCTTGCAGATAGGCTTCAGCGCGTTTGGCCAAGGAACGTGGATCACGCTCATAGCCTTGCATCGTATTCGGTTCGAGCACGTCACAGGTTAAGTTTAAAGTGCTTTCCTCGTAGAAGGGGTCAATCACGGCGGTTGTTGGGTCAGGCAACAGAATCATGTCGGATTCGTTAATGCCTTTCCAACCGGAAATACTGGAACCGTCAAACATTTTGCCGCTCTCGAAGACCTCTTCTTCCAGTGCAGCGGCCATTGCGGTGACGTGTTGTTGTTTGCC
>SKOM01000009.1 GCA_007120095.1 Candidatus Competibacteraceae bacterium
AACGTGTTGGGCAAGTGCTGTTTGCCCGCTGATGGCTATATGTCGTAGTTTAGAATGTTGTCAACTACCCCCGCCTAAAGGCCACTGCCATTAAGTTAGCGCCAAGGGCTTAAAAGCACTGTTTTTTATCTCGTTCCCACGCTCCGGCATGGGAATGCATACGGAACTCACTTATGGGTAGAAGCTGTTATTTATCCATTCACTCAACCCGAACAGCCTCATTGTATGATGCTGACGGTAGTGCACTGGATTCCAGAGGATTCCATGTGTGCGATTACGCTGCCGCTAATCGCACCTACGCGGGCTTTAACCCTGTTTCGTCGCTGTTAACACATTGAGGCTGGATGACGTACCGATAATACGGTATATTAGAGCATTCTGATGTTGCAAACACACATTGCTATTCTCTCAATCCTCTAACAGGAGATTTCTTATATGCGCAAATTCGTTGTCATTCTGGTATTGGCCTTATTCGGCTTAGGCACGACAAACAGCGTCCTTGCGGGCAGCCATGAACCCCACACCAAATTGGTCACCGTGGTCACCAGCCCGGAGCCGCAAACCCAGTTAATGGCTTTCGTACTCACCATGCAAGCCGTGCAACAAGGCCATGAGGTGCATATCCTGTTGTGCGGCCCCGGCGGCGATATCGCACTCAAAGAACCGCCTGAATCCGCCGTTGCCCCCCAAGCACCGAGAGACATGAGTCCGCAGGGCTTGATGCAGCAAATCATGGCGGCGGGCGCAACCGTTCAGGTATGCGCGATTTATCTCCCCAATAAGGGCGCTGAACCGGATGTGCTGCTGGACGGCATCACCGTTGCTGAACCCCCTGAAATGGCGGCCACAATGCTCGATGAGCATGTGCGACTGTTTAGCTTCTAGGTATCCGTTTACACGTTAAACCCACCCCCACTTCAAACGCCCTCTCCCTCTGTCTGGGAGAGGGTTGGGGTGAGGGGTTTAGCGGCGTTTTCAGGCGCACACATAATGTTGAAACTGAGTCAAAACCGGTTTCAGTTCCGGTTTACTGATCTCAATGGCATGGGGAATACTGATCACCTGGCGCTCACGGGCCCCCATTTCCTCCCACTCAGTCATCAGTTCGGTGACTTCCAGTGGAAACACCTTGACTTTACAATTACCACCCCATTTACGGTACTCATACTCGGCAATACACTCAGAACTGACCTTGCCGACTACCCCTGCCTCTTCGAAAGCCTCTTTGGCCGCCGATTCTTCAGGCGATAGCGGTGTTTCCACAATACCTTTAGGAATCGTCCATTTACCAGAAGAACTAGTGGTAATCAAGACGACTTTGATCTCGTCATTGTGTTTGATGAACGGCACGACGGCCGATTGGTTAAACATCCAGTTGGGTTGCATGATGACACACTCCAAAAGTGGGTTGATGAAATAATCAGCTCGCCAACCAATCGCGAGGCTGTAAATACTCCGACAGACTCGCTTCCGGACTACCCGGTTCAGGCTGCCAGTCATAACACCAGGCCACACGAGGTGGCAGTGACATTAAAATTGATTCAGTGCGCCCGCCAGACTGCAAACCAAATAGCGTACCGCGATCATAAACTAAATTAAACTCCACATAGCGCCCGCGCCGATAAAGCTGAAACTCACGCTGACGTTCACCATAGGCTAACACTTTGCGTTGCTGAACAATCGGCTGATAAGCAGGCAGGAAATGATCCCCGACACTGCGGGCAAACGCAAAACAGCGCTCAAAACCCCACTCATTTAAGTCATCGAAAAACAACCCGCCAACCCCCCGGGTTTCGTTGCGGTGCTTGAGATAAAAATACTCATCGCACCACTGCTTATAGCGCGGATAAACGTCATCACCAAATGGCTGACATGCGGCCTGTGCCGTGCGATGCCAGTGGCGGACGTCCTCAATGAATGGATAATAGGGTGTCAAATCAAAACCACCCCCAAACCACCACACGGGGTGTTGGGCTTCGGTGGCGGCGACAAAGCAGCGAATATTGGCATGCGCCGTCGGTACATAAGGATTACGGGGGTGCACCACTAACGACAAACCCAGCGCCTGGAAACTGCATCCGGCCAGCTCAGGGCGTTGTGCGGTTGCCGCTGCGGGCAGATGCGCACTTTGGACATGGGAAAAATTCACCCCACCTTGCTCAAACACCCCGCCCTGGCGCAACACTCGCGTGCGGCCATCACCGGTTAAGCGCTCACCGGGCGGTTTTTGCCATGTGTCCTGATGAAAGGCATAGCCATCTTCTGCGGTGAGGGCAGCACAAATATCGTCCTGCAATTGCAGCAAATAATGGCGTACTGCCGTAATGTCGGGTCGGCTCATCAGATAAGCATCCTATCCTACCCGCATGATGCGGCCAGTCGCCAAATCACGGATCTCACTCGGACGCTGCCCGTCGCCTAAGCGTCCCGGTAAGATATCATCCACATCCCGGCTCAGTTGGCGGCGTAAAGCCTGAGCCGTGCGCGCTGGCGGCCGTCCACTACGGTTAGCACTGGTGGATACTATCGCGCCACCGAAAGCACGGCACAACGCAATCGTCGGCTGATGCGCTGTCACCCGCACGGCCAGCGTGGCATGGCGACCGCGCAATAAGCGTGACACACTCGGTCGGGCGGGCAGCAGCCAGGTCACCGGCCCCGGCCAACTGGCTTGAATCTGCGTCCACTGCGCATCGTTCAGCGGTAGCACATAAGGACGTAACTGGGCAAAATCAGCTGCAATCAGAATCAACCCCTTATGCCACGGACGCCGTTTAATACGCAAAATGCGCTGCACGGCAGCGCGGTTGCGCGGGTCACAACCGAGACCAAACACTGCCTCGGTCGGATAAGCTATCACCCCACCTCGGCGCAGATGGCTGACCGCCTGTTGTACTGTCCGACGAGTGCCAGAAGAATAGGCTATATAAGCTGACTGAAGATTATTAAGCATTTTGGCAAAAAGTTGATAATTATAGTCGGTATAATACGGTAATTCGATAGAGCCACAGTAGGTATTCAATGATGACTCAAACCATTGGTGTTCTCGGCGGCACAGGGTTTATCGGTGGCCATTTGGTCAGCCGCCTGACCGGCGATGGCTATTCGGTCAGAGTGCTCACCCGTAACGCTAAACGCGCCCGCCAGTTTCAATCCACAGCGCAGGTCGAAGTGCGCGAAGTCAACGATTTCGAAGTGGCCACCCTGGCCCAGGCCTTGAGCGGCTGTCAGGCCGTGATCAATCTCATCGGCATTCTCAACGGCAGCCCCGAGGCATTTGACCGGATCCATGCCCAACTGCCGACTCATGTCGTGGCGGCCGCCACCCAGGCCGGTGCCAGCCATTATCTGCACATGAGTGCTTTAAATGCCAATGCTGAACATGGGCCCAGCGAATACTTGAAAAGTAAAGGCCGAGGCGAAGCCGCAGCACTGGCGGGTTCAGAGCAGGGGCTGCATGTGAGCAGCTTGCAACCCTCGGTGGTGTTTGGTCCTGGCGATAGTTTTTTCAATCGTTTTGCGGGACTGTTGAAATTCAGCCCAATGATTCCTCTGGCCTGTCCCAACGCTCGGTTTGCACCCGTGTATGTGGGGGATGTGGTCGAAGCGTTTATGCGTACCTTGACCCGCTCTGACACGGGCGGTCAATGTTATGAGTTATGCGGACCGAAAATCTACACACTCAAGGAACTGGTCGAATACACCGCCGAGCTTACCGGACGCAAACGCTTAATCCTGGGATTGCCCGACGGGCTGTCACGGCTACAGGCCAAGGTGTTCGAACGCCTGCCAGGACAACCGTTCACTACCGACAACTATCTGTCGATGCAGATTGACAGCGTGTGTCGCCGTGATGGGCTGGCCGAACTGGGCATCACCCCGCAAGCAGCCGACGATATACTGCCACCCTTGTTTAAACGCTAAACCCGGCGGCAGTACAAAGGGTGCACTGAGTGTAAGCGTTCAGCCCCCCTGCTTTAAGCTCCCTCTCCCTTTGGGAGAGGGGACTGAACGATTACCACTGAGTCGCCACTTGTGCGTCACTGCGGGTTTAAATTCATCGTTTTGCGCGAGAGACCCCGTCCTTCAGGGCGGGGAGGGATAGCGCATCGTGCGTAGCACGATCACACGGCCCGGCTCGCGTCCTCCTGTATCGGTTTGGGTTG
>SKOM01000077.1 GCA_007120095.1 Candidatus Competibacteraceae bacterium
CGTGATGTCAAATTAGATGCTCATCTGGTCTCCGCCACCGATTTGATTCTTCCCGGTCATAACGCTTCAGTGCGCTCACGCTTCGAACGCGTGCTGCGGCAACGGGCGATTCATGTGCATAACAACGTCACGGTGACACGAGTCGAGCCAGAGAGCGTCACGCTCAGCGATGGCTTGATCTTGCCGACAGAAGCGGTGTTCTGGGTCACCGGTGCGGGGGCACCCGACTGGTTAGCCACCAGCGGTTTAGCGACCACTGAGGCCGGTTTTGTGCAGCTTAACCCTAGCCTGCAGTCCGTTTCCCATCCCGAGGTTTTCGCGGCTGGCGATATCGCTCATGTCGTTGCTCACCCGCGACCGAAATCCGGTGTGTTTGCCGTACGCCAGGGGCCTCCATTAGCGGCTAATTTACGCAGCGTCGCGTTAGGCCAAGCTCCGCGTGAATTTCGCCCCCAACAGCACTTTCTGAGTCTGATCAGTACCGGCGACCGTTATGCGGTGGCCTCACGCGGCCAATGGTCGATTGCCGGAGCGTGGACATGGCGCTGGAAGGATTATATTGATCGGGCCTTTATGCGGCGCTTCAGCCAATTGCCGAGTATGTCCATGCCGCGCTCCGAGCTACCTGCGGGTCTGGCTGATCTGCAGATGCAATCCGAGCTGGACACTCACCCCATGCGCTGTGGGGGGTGTGGTGCCAAACTGGGGAGCAGTCTGCTGCGCGAAGTATTAACCGAACTCACGGACACAACACCCGCAGAGGTGGTCATCGGTCTGGATCAAGCTGATGATGGGGCCGTATTACAAGGACCGAGTGATAAGCTGTGGGTGCAGTCGGTGGATTATTTACGCCACTGCGTCGATGACCCTTACCGCTTTGGCCGCATCGCAGCGCAACACGCATTAAGTGATCTATTTGCCATGGGTGCAACCCCGCATTCAGCCTTGGCCATCGTCACCCTGCCCTATGCAGCACCCGGCATCCAAGCCGATCAACTGCGCCAATTAATGGCTGGAGCCGTTGCCATGCTGCACGAGCACCAGACGGTATTGATCGGCGGTCATTCCAGCGAGGGCGCCGAATTATCTTTGGGCTTTTGTGTGAATGGCTTTGCCACGACCCTGCTGACCAAAAGCGGTTTACAAGCGGGCGACGCCCTGATTGTGACTCAAGCCTTGGGTACCGGCACCCTGCTGGCCGCTGCCATGCAAGGGCGCGCCAAAGGCTATTGGCTGGAGCAGGCTTATGCGCAGATGGAACACTCCAGCCAAACCGCCGCTGCAATCGTGCAGCGCTACGGTGCTACGGCCTGCACGGATGTCACGGGCTTCGGCCTGTATGGTCATTTATTGGAAATGCTGCAAGCCAGCGGGGTCAATGCAGAACTTGACCTCGATCAGCTACCCGCCATGCCAGGGGCATTAACCTGTCTGGCGCAAGGCATCAGCAGCAGCCTTGCGCCCGCCAACCAACGCAACACTCACGGATTAATAACCGGTGCTGAGGCTAACAATCCGCGTTACGCCTTGCTGTTTGACCCGCAAACCGCCGGTGGGCTGCTGGCAGGTATTCCACACCACCAAGCGGACGATTGCGTACAGGCTTTACAAGCGGCCGACTACGCCGATGCCGCATGCATCGGTCGAGTGCAAGGTGCTACACCCCGTTCTGCAACAGCATCTCCAGTACGAATTTACTGCCGAAATACGCCAACACCAAAGTCGTAAACCCGGCCAAAGTCCAGCGCAGCGCCACCCGACCCCGCCAGCCGAATCGCCAGCGGCCCCACAATAAATTACCGAAAACCAGCCAAGCGATCACCGATAGGGTGCTTTTATGGAACACTTGCTGGGCAAACACATCCTCAAGAAAAATAAACCCCGTTAACATCCCGAAACTCAGCAGGACAAAACCCGCACCGATGAGCTGAAACAACAGCGATTCCATCACCATCAACGGCGGCAAATTGCGCACAAACCCGCCGGGGTTATGGGTGCGCAAGCGATAATCCTGCACGGTTAATAACAACGCCTGGATCGTCGCCAGCGCCAACAGCGCATAGGCTAACAACGAGAAGGTAATATGCAATTCCAGCGGCCAACGCTCCATGCCGGTAATGGTTCGGTCACCAGGGAAGAACACGCTCATGCCCACAGCGAAGGCGGTAAAGGGCAGCACCACCACCCCGAGCCCCTCAACGGAGCGAAAATACGATATGATGATCAGCAGCACGCAGACAACCCAGCTCATCAATGACAAAGCATTAAAAAAGCTTAGGTTAATGCCTTCCGGCACTAAGATGGTGCCCCCGAGCAACTGAGTATGGACCAATACGGCGAGCGCCGCTACGATCAGCGGCCCGGTTCGCCCCCATTTGGATATCGTATCGGTGCGGCGCAGCAACTGGCGCAGCAATAATCCACTGGCTATGGCATACAGCACTATCGCCAATCCACCGAGTACAATGCTATACATAATCTTCAATACATGCAGCTTAAGGAACAGGTGTTGATAATGGCACAGATCACGCTTACCTTGAAGCACTAAGCACTCACGAGTCACTATAAACTGTCATGTCTGATTTTTACTCGCTTTACCATCATGGCTTGATTCGGGTCGCCATCGGCATCCCTGCACTCAAAGTCGCCGACCCGCTCTACAACGCCGCCGAGACCCTGAAACTCGCCCATCAGGCCCATGAGCACCGCGCCGCCCTGGTGCTGTTTCCCGAACTCGGGCTATCCGCTTATTCCAACGAGGATTTATTTCACCAGGATGTGCTGTTAGACACCAGCCTGGCGGCCTTGAGTAAACTGCTGAATGGCAGTCAACCATTGTCACCGGTTATCATCGTCGGTTTGCCGCTGCGCGTTGATCAGCGTCTGTTCAACTGCGCTGTGGTGATCCAACGTGGTCGTATTTTAGGCGTAGTCCCCAAAAGTTATTTACCCAGTTACCGCGAGTTCTACGAAAAACGCCAATTCAGTGCCGCTCGCAATGCAGTGAGTGACAGCATTAACCTACTGGAGCAAGCCGTGCCCTTCGGCACCGATTTACTATTTTGCTCGGATAATCTGCCGAATTTTGTACTGGCGGTGGAAATTTGTGAAGATGTCTGGACACCAATACCCCCGAGCAGTTGGGCCGCCCTGGCGGGGGCGACGGTTATCGCGAATCTCTCAGCCAGTAATATCACCGTCGGTAAGGCTGATCTGCGTCGGCAAATCTGTGCGGCGCATTCTGGACGTTGTGTCGCCGCTTATCTCTATTCCGCCGCCGGTCCCGGCGAATCGACTACTGATATGGCCTGGGACGGCCATGCCATGATTTACGAACAGGCTGAATTGCTGGCGGAGTCTGAACGTTTTCCCAGCGGCCCCCAACTGCTGTATGCGGATGTGGATTTAGAGCGCCTGGTGCAGGAACGCAGCCGCCAAACCAGTTTTGCCGATAGCGGCGCAGATTACCGTGAACGTTTGCAAAAGATGCATCGGGTGATGTTCAAAACCGATATCCCCTCGCGTCCGGTCTGGTTAGAACGATCCATCGAACGGTTTCCCTTTGTGCCGGATAATCCCGACCAGCGGGATCAACGCTGTTTTGAAACCTATAATATCCAAGTCCATGGGTTGTTAAAGCGATTACAACACTCAGGCATTGAGAAAATTGTTATCGGGGTATCTGGCGGGCTGGACTCCACCCAAGCTCTCATCGTTGCCGCTCGCACTATGGATCACCTAGGCCTGCCGCGTAGCCATATTTTAGGTTACACCCTGCCCGGCTTTGCCACCAGCGACCGCACCCGCCGTAACGCCCATGCCTTGATGCAGGCGCTGGGGGTCAGTGCTGAGGAAATTGATATCCGCCCCTCATGCCAACAAATGTTCCAGGATATCGGCCATCCATTCCAAGCGGGTGAACCGATATATGATATTACCTTTGAAAATGTGCAAGCGGGTGAGCGCACTTCGCACCTCTTCCGACTGGCCAACCAGCATCAGGCTTTGGTACTGGGCACTGGGGATCTCAGTGAACTGGCCTTGGGCTGGACAACGTATGGGGTGGGCGATCATATGTCCCATTACAATGTGAATGCCTCGCTGCCCAAAACCCTGATTCAATATCTGCTGCGCTGGGTGATCAGCAGCCAGCAGTTTGAC
>SKOM01000004.1 GCA_007120095.1 Candidatus Competibacteraceae bacterium
CAGATCAACCGGTGGTTATCGCCAGTGTCGTGTCCCTGGCCGGTGGTGCCTTGGTAGCTAACTTCGCCTCGGTGACTTTGCTGATTGTCGAGACGGTGAATCTGCGCCGCTAAGCTATGAACAGCGTACTGTTCCTGTTCTTGCGGCGGATGCGGGCACCATTATTGGTGTTATTGGCCGCTTATGCCATCTCGGTGGGGGGTATGGTGCTTATTCCCGGCGCTGATGATCAGGGCGAGCCGTGGCAGATGACGTTTTTCCATGCGTTTTATTTTGTCAGCTATATGGGATCCACCATTGGCTTTGGTGAAATCCCCTATGAATTTACCGACGCCCAGCGGTTCTGGGTAGTCGTGACGATTTATCTCAGTGTGATCAGTTGGCTGTACGCCATTGGTACGATTCTCTCGATTATTCAAGACCCAGCATTCAAGCGGGCGGTGACTGAGCAGCGTTTTACTTTGCAGGTGCGCCGTTTGCGCGATCCGTTTTACTTGATTGTAGGCTATGGTGAGAGTGGCAGTTTACTGGTACCCGCGCTAGAGCGCCGTCAGTTGCGCAGTGTAGTGATTGATAATCGCCAAGAGCGAATTGACCGTCTGGAGTTGGAAAATTTTGGCTTCGATGTGCCGGGGCTGTGTGCGGATGGGCGCGAAGTACATTTTCTGCGCGAGGCGGGTATTGATCATCCTTATTGTATCGGCGTGGTTGCACTGACTGATGATCCAGACGTTAACGTCAAAGTCGCCATTACCGCTAAGCTCTTAAAACCTGACCTTACTGTGATTTGTCGTGCTGAATCGCGTTCCACTGAGGCTAACCTGGCCTCATTTGGCACCGATTATATTATCAATCCGTATCGCGTGTTTGCCGACCATCTCACCATGGCCTTGCGCGCACCCAGCGTCCACGCTTTGTACCGCTGGTTGATTAACACGCCAGGCCGACCCCTGCCGGAGCTGGTTCACCCACCGCGTGGCACCTGGATTATTTGCGGCCATGGGCGCTTTGGTCGAGCTGTAGGGCAATATCTGGCCTATGAGAATATTCCCACCGTATTCATTGAGCCGCGTGCCGAGCGGGCACCTCCAGATGCGATCATCGGGTTCGGTACGGAGGCCGTTACCTTGCGCGAAGCCGGCATCGACCAGGCCGTGGCTTTGGTTGCGGGTGCTGATTTAGATATCAATAACTTATCTATTGTAATGACGGCTAAAGCGCTTAAGCCGTCATTACACATCGTGGTGCGCCAAAACCGCCGTGCCAACGATGTGGTGTTCGCCGCTACCGGTGTCGATCAGGTGATGCAGGCCGGTCGTATTATTGTCTGGCGCATTTTACCGTTACTGACAACACCGCTGCTCAGCCAGTTTTTGCGGCAAGCCCGTCATCACAGTGAGTCCTGGGCCAGCGCTTTGTTGGAACAGATCCAGGAGGTATCGCCAGACGGTGTACCTTTGGTGTGGAGTGTGGTGTTGGATCATACCGAGGCACCAGCGGTTTGCGATGGTTTGCGTGCGGGTTACGCTATCCGCCTGCAAAATTTGTTGCAGGATCCGCGAGAGACCGGCAAAAACTTACCGTGTATGCCGCTGATGCTGGTGCGGGGGGGTGAACGCCAGTTGCTGCCGACAGGGGAGCAAATGCTGCAGCAGGGTGATCAACTGTTGCTCTGTGGTGTGCCGAAAACCGACGGGCTGCTGCGTTGGAGTTTGTTTAACCGCAATGTACTGCGCAGTTTAATGACCGGCGAGCGCCGCCCCGACGGCTATATTTGGCGTTGGTTGGGGCACTGGCGGTCGGCTGGTGCGCCGGAGTGAGCCAGGCTGCGTCCCCGGTCGGCACGTCAACCTGTAAAGCAGGTTTGATCAGCACCGTTGCTGGTTTGTTTCGAACCGCAAAGTGCGTTATTTTAGCGTGATGCACAACATGTTTTGCAATTTCACCACAACTCTGTATCATGTTAGCCCTAGATGAGAAAATTTTGATACAAATGCGGTCACAGTGGATTATAATTGTGCCTGATGAAGTTTGATCTCTGACCTTTTTTGTGCTTTTTACAACACTTTTATTCATACATAGTCTGGGAGGTTCCATAATGATACGTAAGTTAAGTCAAATAAGTCTGGGTGTGGCGGCTGCGACCGTGCTGATGATCAGCGCACCGACGATTCATGCTCAAGAAACTTTCTTGAACAGCGCCTCGGGCGGTGCCGTTCGTGATCCCTTCGGTAATTGCCTGTTGTCACGGGGTGGTTCGCCTCTGCCGGAGTGCTTGCCTGCGGTAGCCGTTGAGCCTGAGCCTGAGCCTGAGGTACTGATGGTGAGCCTCGATGCGGGTGCGAACTTTGATTTCGACAGCGCTACTTTGCGTCCTGAAGGGCGTGCCGCACTGGATCGTTTAGCCCAGGATATGCGACCGCTGACCGTGCGTTCTGTGGATATCGTCGGTCATACCGATAGCATCGGTACGGAAGAATATAACCAAGGCCTGTCTGAGCAGCGTGCGGCCAGCGCAGCGGATCATCTGGTACAGCGCGGTGTGAATCCTGCTGTCATTACCACCCGGGGTGAAAGTTTCCGCCAGCCCATCGCACCTAACCGTATCGACGGTCGGGATAACCCGGCAGGCCGGGCGATGAACCGTCGGGTTGACATCATGGTGGATGCGCAGCGGACACAATAAGACCAGGTATGGTATGTAAGGTTTGAGTCAACCCCGGGGCAAGGAAAGCCCCGGGGCTTCTGCCATGTGTGGGGTGAGTTATGTCGTCTCAGTCGACGATTTCGACCCGGTTTTTTCTGGTGTGGACTCGCTGGCGGGATCTGCAGCAGGGGTGTCGGGACTGGATTGCTCCTCAGCAGAAGCAGTTTGCGGTTGATCCTCTTTTAGTCCGGTGATGAATTTCTCGATTTTACGCACACGCTTCTTGAGTTTATTAATCTGCTTTTTTTTCATCAGCTTTTTGTGAGAGACCTCAAACGGTTAGCTCTCCAACCTCCATTGATTTTAATTCAAGAAAATAGGAACTTGATACCCATACTCAATCATAGGCACGAGTTCCTGCGAACTGGCCTGACGTTACGGCCTGATTGACGGTTAGCCCTCCATCAATGTTTTGATATGCGCGGTTACACTGCGCCCCAAAGCTGATAAGGCATAACCACCTTCCAGGCAGGATACCACACGACCCGACGCATAGTGGTCAGCACATTGCATTAATTTTCGAGTGATCCATGCATAATCCGACTCGACCAGGTTCCACTGAGCCAAGTCATCTTCATAATGGCCATCAAATCCTGCAGAAATGAATAGCATTTGCGGTTTAAATGCCTCAAGTTCAGGTAGCCAGCGTTCGCTGATGGCATCGCGAAACTCCTGGCCAAGCAGCCCCCGACCTTTAGGCACATTAATCAGATGACCGGGTATGGTATCGCGACCGCTGAAGGGGTAAAGCGGGTACTGATAAGCTGAGCAGACCATCACACGCGGATCATCATAAAAAATATCTTCGGTACCATTGCCATGATGCACATCGAAATCCACGACGGCAACGCGTTCAAGGCCGTGTTCAGCTAAGGCATGCTTGGCCGCAACGGCAATATTATTGAAAAAACAAAAGCCCATGGCCTGGCGGCGTTCGGCATGATGACCGGGCGGGCGTACACAGCAAAAGGCGTTTTCGATTTCCTGAGTGATGACTAAATCGGTAGCCAGAATGGCCGCACCGGCGGCGCGCAGAGCGGCTGCGGTGGTGTACTGATTCATAAACGTGTCGGGATCAATATGAATCAGTCGGTTTGGCTCTGGGTTTTGGGAAAGGATTTCATCGATATAAAGCATGTCATGCGCTCGGGCGAGTTGTTCAGTACTGGCCAGGGGGGCTTGATAGTGGAGTAAATGATCAAAAATTCCGGAACGCACGAGTTGGTCTTGTATGGCGTGCAGCCGTTCTGGCTGTTCCGGATGACCATAAATCATTTCATGTTTAAGACAGTCGTTGTGACTGATGAATGCAGTCCGCATATCCATAACTCCTCGCAGATGATTTGCTGTCATTATACCAAGCCGGACAATACTGATGGCGAGTTTGATCGGCAAAGATTTTTTATTACACCGACCGTCATATCAAAACCACTCAAGATATAATGACGCCGA
>SKOM01000049.1 GCA_007120095.1 Candidatus Competibacteraceae bacterium
ACAGCGACCCAAAGTGTGGCAATGCCACGATACAGCACAGCGCGATTGAGCATAATGAATTGACCGGTAGCGGTTTAACCCTTTCATCGGCAAGATAGCCATATTATTAACAGGTGTCAATGTTGAGGGGACGTCGGGGTATGACTGGCAAAAAAAAGGCGATCCCCCGAAGGGAACCGCCGTTGACCTCACCACAACGGATTATCCACCCGATGCAGCACTTCGGGTTGTCCTGACTCTGGTTCGGGATCGAGCCACCACAGTTCGGCACCGTCTTCATGGAAGTGTGGAGCCTGTTCGAGTTCTTCCGGCCACGGTAGCCGCGTGAACTGCTCGGTGTCTCGATCCAAGATATGCAGCCACGCTGAACCGTGAATATCCTGTTCTCGGTAGGCGATGAATTGCCCATCATCACTGAGGGCGACACAGCAGTGATCGAGCAGACCGAGGGTCGCATCGGCATGGAGGCTGATGCGCTCGACACTCAGGGTATCGGTGAGATAAATGTGCTGACGACCGTATTCTTCGGGGCGTTGGTAGGCGATGAGTTCGCCATCAGCGCTGGCCGCTGGATGACTGGCCTGGGGATCAGGCTGTCCCCAACGATCTCGTCCAATGAGTTCGCGCTGTCCGGTGTAAAGATGCTGGCGATACAGTCCGGGGCCTTCTCCTAAGTTGGTCGCTTGGGTGTGGTAGATCACCCAGTCTCCGGCAACTTGAGCTTTTAACCTTTTACCTCATACCTCCAAAAATCTCTGCCATCGAGGCATTGTTAATGGCCGCAATACTAGGATTGGCAACTAGATAGGCCAATGCCGCATCACGGGGGACACTCTCAGCCGTCACTCCAGAGATAATCTTCACCGAGGCTTGATAGGCTGGATCGGCTTCCAGTGATGCCTGATTCAGTGGATCAGTACCTGGATCGAGATTGGTCTGTTCTTCCAATAACTCCACAAACAACAAAGCAATCTGTGCTCGATGGGTTAAATTGCGTTTGCGTTGCAACGCACCCTCTCCCTCCTCTGCCGTCAGCGCACCCGAAGCCACCATTTCCTCTAGCGCCGCTTCACTGAGGTTGAGTAGGCCAAAAATAAAGTCGGCGACAAACTCTGATCGACTCTTGCCGCCATTGAGTTCATTCAACCAGAAGCTGCGACCTTCCGCATCCGGCAACACACCACCCACATTGCGGTAAATCGCATCAATAAATCCTCCACTGTTGAGTTGGCCATAGATCGCCGTAAATGACGGATGGTTAGCAAAACCATCTGCCAATTGCCGCATTAATAACTGATCACTCAGTCCCGAATTTTCTGCCACCTGTGTCCAAAACTCCAGTCCATTAAAATCTGGAGCACGGTCAAAAAACCCAACATAGCTCACCGCTATCGCTAGCGCAATTGGATCGGTTGGCAGTTCAGGCAGCTCATCTGCCGTGGCATATTGCGCCCTCAGCGTCACCCCAGCATACGCCTCATACCCATAGACCAAGATGTAATACGTCCCTGCCGCTGGATGGCTCAGCACACAGGTTTCGTTGTTACCGATGTTTTCGGAACGACAGTCATAAACCCAGGTGGTTGGCGGGCTGCCCAAACGCACATATAAATCCGCATCGCCACTGCTGGGGCTGGGATCAGCATGAGTGTCACCCATTTCTGCGGCAATCCAATCGGCAAACTGAGCCACCCGAGTATAAACCCCCGGATAATCAGGCCGGGCGCAGCCTTCGCCCCAACTGGTAATCCCGGCCAAACGATACCCCCCGCTGGCATCGGGCACCACTAAAGGACTGCCACTGTCACCTTGACAGGTATCCACCCCGCCCTCACCCAAATAACCGGCGGCTAACATATTGGCGGTCACGCTATCGGGGCCGAATAGCGGCTCATAAGCGGCTGATGCCTCGGTATTGGCAATAATTTGCACGGTGGCCTGTTGTAAGATCGGGCTATTTGCTCCACCCTCGCGGGTTGCCCCCCAACCGGTGATAATGGCGTCAACGCCGGGAGCCGTTAAGCCCTCGGCGGCCAAAGCGGGGGTCATAAGAGGAATCGCCTGTGCCGTGTTGCCGGACAGATCCAAATCCGCAGCCAGTTCCACCAGGGCGATGTCACTGTCTTGTGTCCAGGAGTCGTAGTCCGGATGGATGATCTCGCGCAATACGGCGATCTCTTGCCCCGTCGTGTGGGTGGGATTGGTCACTCCAGCGCGAATGCTGATCTGAGTTTCTGGAAAACAATGAGCAGCAGTCAGCACCCACTGGCGGGCAATGATACTGCCGCCGCAGAAGGGGTCACCAAACCGGTTAAGCAGTGCCACCTGCCAGGGATAATCGCGGATATCGGCATTAGTGCCGCCGACAATGCGGGTGGATAAGCGGTTATCCGCAGCCGCTGACCCAACCGCATCCGGCGTAAGGGTCACCCGCAGTTCTGTAGCACCCGTTGGCACGTCGATGCGGAACAAGCGCTCACTGCCTTGAGCACCGGATAAGCCGGTGACGGCTTGGTTATTGCTCAACCAGGTCACAGGATCGGTTGGCACACGCTCACGAAATGCCGCTACTTGGAAGCGGACATTATTTATTGAGCGCACATTGTCAGCGGAATTAACGGCGGTGTGATTGACACCGCAGGGCTGCCCAGGGGCACAACTAATCGCTCGGCCGGAAAACAAAGCCACCTCGGGGTCGATGTAGCTCATGATGGTGCCAAACATACCCTCAATACCGTGACCATAGGAGTAGTCAAATACCCCGCCGCTTGACCCTTGGACTGTAGCCGTGGCCCGGTCATGGTCACTGCCCATATTATGGCCGAGTTCATGGGCTAACGTCGTATCCGCACAGAAAAACGAACCGCTACTACCATCGGAGACGACAGAATAGCCATACGGGGCATCCCATTCCAAGCTGAGTTCACCTCGGCCAACGCCCAATAGCCACGCCACGCCACACCCCCCATGTTGCACTCGGTCATAGGGCCGGATCAGGGTGACCAAATCCGCGCCGTATTGGTCGCGTAAATCGGCCAGAAGGGCCACTGCGGGTGGTGTTGATAACTGCGGGGTAATGTCATCCAACGCTTGGTGATTGCTCAGCGCATCGCTGTACTGCACTTCCACGCTATGCACCAGATTCAAACGCATGTAAATACCGCTATCAGTATACGCTTGGTTGGCTACCGCAATGAGTTGGTCGAGTCGTGCCACTAAACCTGAGCCGTGTTCAGCGGCCAGACCTGGCGTGTAAGCAATCAGCAGATCGACAACGGCCTGCTCAGTGGAACGCGGATCAGGCAGACTCGGTGCTTGGCGAGTGGGTGGTACGGTGTCTAAATCCAGTAAGTCATAAGGCGGAACAATGGCATCGTCGCCGAAGGGGGTAGGCATTAAGCCGCTGGCGCGGGGATTGTGTAACCATTGTGTACCGTCTTCGCTAGTTTCCAACCAATACACTCCGCGTGGGGTCATGATCCGCCCGTGGACATGCTCACCATCGTCAGTGATCACCGCACGGTAGCTTGCCGGAAAGCCAGTCAAACGCCCTACCCAGGTACGGCTGCCGCTGGGACTCTCAATAGTGTAGTCATAGGTGAGGCTGATTTCCAGCACATCGCTGAGTGGCACACGGACTAGGCTGCCAGGAGGTAGCCGATGCAATTCAGCGCTGTGGTAACGGATTGGGCGCATGCCGTCATGCACAGGGCTGCGGGTGAGTGTCAGGGTATCGGGTGGCAACAGGGTAAATAAGCGAGCCACACTTACCGTATCGGCGGTTGCTGATAGCGACAGCAGCAGACCGATAAACAGTACCAAGGCCGCTACGCTTGCAGACATGAATGGTTTCATTATAGGTGCCTAATTGTAATTTAATACACGCTGAGGATCAGGCGGTGCAGATGGTGAGTGCTGGGGTGCCATCGTATCGCTCCAGCCAAATACTACGCTATTTGCAAGCGCTACTGGACGACCAACCACCGGATGCTTGTCGGGCACCTCCTGTGCCCGACCGAACTGGCTAAGCATCATCCTTCTCATACACAAAGCGCACCCGAAAATGGCTGGTTTTAGCCCCGGTGCTGGAGTGGCCGCTGTAGAAAAACGTAAACCAGGCCCGTTCGCTGTCACCGGCGAAATCTGAGGCCC
>SKOM01000232.1 GCA_007120095.1 Candidatus Competibacteraceae bacterium
CCCCTTGCGTTTCGCTACGGTTGTCGTTACTCAGTCCGGTGATCTCTTTGCAGATCACTCGTTTTAGCCCATGCTGGGCACACTAGGGGCGGTTCGCGAACCGCCCCTACCGCCTATATTCCATCCGCCGTCGCCCGTTCGCATGTTCGGATAATTCATCAAATGGCTATAGCTGCACTCTGGACACTCATACTCGTTACTCCACCATGGCCTTCAGAAGGGCATCCCTGGTATCGGAATAGAACTGGATGTCGATCTTCGTCGCCATATCATCGGACAGGTCAAAAAGCTGCCGACGGCAGGAAACCGGCATCAAGAGAGCCGAGGCACCTTTTTCAACTGCGATCTCGGCGATGGTGACGGGATTGTGAATAGGCTCGAGAGATCCGCCCAGGTTAATCTCCCCCACGATGATGAGGCCGCCGCGAACACTCTTCTTCAAGAGAGCCGTGCAGAGCGCAATGAGTGATGCCATGCCGAGTTTCGCGCCGGACTTGGATGCGTCAAAGGCTCGGAGTTGGGCGGTGAATTCGTGGTGACGAGGGTCTTTGTCCCCGACCAGTTGCATCGCCCGGGCGTAGAGGTTTTGCTCGGCGTAGCCCATGCTTTCCTTGAATGCTGGCGGCACGGGTTTGTTGAGGATCTTGACGCCGGAACCTGGGCCTTCATTGATCTCGATACGGTAAAGTCCCGGATGCTCTTCACCGCCACCTGGCGAGATGGTCCAGACCTGGCCTGGCTCAAGAGGGTCGCCACCCATGCTGTTTTCGCTTTGCAGTTCTGGAGTCGAGACAAACTTTTCTACGCCATCAGCCCCCATCACGTAGCTGAAGTGAGTATTACGGAATTCCGCCGCGCCGATGCGCTTCTGCTGTTCCTTGACGCGACGCCTTGCCTCCATGGCGATATGGACGGCCCACTCGATGTCCTCATCGGCCGTCTCGCCTTCACCGGGATAGAGGAGCTTGAGCAATCCGCTCACCGTTTTATTGACCGCGTTGGTATCGCGCCCTGACAGAGCGCCACCGAAGAACACCCGGTTTTGCAGTACGCTCACTCGGCTTTGATTGCGAAGCTGGCTCCAACACTCGGACAAGAAATCGCTCACCAGACCGAAGTGATTCGTCAACAGCTCTTTGCTGATTTTGGGAACATCCCAGCCGGGCAGAAAGGCGTGGATTCGGTCCATGAACGCGGTGTCGTCTTTCATCTCGGGTGGCATGGGGCCAAACAGGTGCCCGATGCGCTGCTGATGTTCAACATCAACATCAAAGTTGCCAACCAGGACGATGCTGCCATCGGCTCGGATGCTTTCCTTGCCACGACTGAATTCGCCGGACTCCATGTACCCCTTCATGATGTTCACGCCATCTTTCTGGTCGAAAGAGACGCCGGACACCTCGTCGAAGCAGACCACATCGTATTGGCAGACCAATCCGCGCTGGCCGGTTGCGTTGTTGACGAACATCCGGGCAACCGTGGCCTTACCCCCGGAAATCAGATGCGCATACGGAGAAACCTGCTGGAAGAGATGGCTCTTGCCGGTTCCTCTGGGACCGAGTTCCACCAGGTTGTAGTTACGCTCGACAAAGGGAACCATTCGCAGCATCAGGGCGTCACGTTGCCGCCGGGACAATCCGTTTGGCTCTATGCCGATGGATCGAAGCAGGAACTCCTTCCACTCGTCCGTCGTGAAGGACTTACGAGCCTCGGCCAGGATGTCGAGCACATCTCGTTTGGAGAGTTGGATTGCCCGGAGCGACTCAACACCAAACGGTCTGCCTTTGCTCTCCTGGGCGATAGCCGCATCGTAGTTCAGACTGATTTCGGCATAAAAGCCACCTGTCAGCATTCGCTCATGTTCATTCACCAGTTCCGGGCGAATGCGGACATCGGTCAGACGCAGGCTGGGCAGTGTTGCGATGTAGGAGTCGGTCTTCGCATCCAGGCGAGCGGTGATGAGGTCGATGATTTTGACCTCGCCATTTTCCCTGGCCCGAGCCTTGAAAAGCTCTTCTTCCCCGGCTTTGACCGTTCGCGATTTGAGTTGCCGCTGGACGATCTCGAGACCCTCATCAATCTCGTCCTGCTCGGTGCTTGCGCAATACCGGCCGAGCAAAAACTCGACCACATAGGTCGGCACCGGAAACTGGCGGCTAAACGTCCGGACCAGATCCTTCCGGACCAAGTACCCCTCTAGCGAGGAGGCCGCTTTTTTGTCGATCTGGTCCATTTCAATCATGTATTACCTCCACCAATTACTGTGGCGATTTGCGCAACCAGCGATCCATTGGCATCGATCAGGACCACTGTTGCTTCACGCCCCTCCATGTCCTCGTCCTCGACGACTACGGAGGCTGTTCCGTTGTCTTTGAGCGGTTTGCTGCCTACGACCACACTGGACAATGACAAACCCGCTTGGCTACGAACATCAAGTGATAAACCCGAGAAGTTGCCATCCACGGCAACGGTACAGCGCAGACCCTTCCACACCACGTCAGTAAATTCGACAGATGCGGCCGCCTGAGCAGATTCGCCTCGCGTTACCGTCAATTGCAACGTCAGGCACTCTTGCAGGCTTAGGCCACCATGGGTGTACTCTTCGCCTTTCTTGAAGCAACTCACGCCATCAGCGAGGGCAAAATACTGGTTTGGATTCCAGTACCAAGGGTAAAGCCGCTCCTCGGAAGTGGCCCCGGGCTTTAATGAGGCGCATCGGCCCCACTTGTTATCGGCCAGGGCGCTGGGAAGATCGATTTTTGGCAATCCCCCGGGCAGCAACAACCAGCCATGGTCTGTCACCACCCGAACACGCTTCCATCCTGCTGCCAAAAGCTCCGTGACCCGGTCTGTGATCTCCAGAATCAGGGCATCGATGTGTTTGGCAAGTTTCCACCCACGGTCGTGGCCTTCGTGGTCGATGTCTCCAAACTCGCACCAAGCCTTACCCTGGCCATCACTACTGTTTACTGCAACTGGGGCAGAGCGCTCAAGGATCGACCATCCCGCGTCGGTCAGTAACTTCTTCAGGTGATAGCCGCCCTTTAACGATTGACCGGTGTCTGCTACAGACGGCTCAAAATCAGGGCTGCCATCCTCACCGCGAATCTTGTCTCGTACCGGGGTTACCGCCGCCTTGCCGGTTGCCGTTACACTCGGCAGGGCTGTCCAGGCAGGTTCCTCGGAAATATCAAATCCACACGACTCTAAAGAACCAACCAAACGCTTCCCAGCATCGAAACGGAGTCCGTCGACGAAGAGAACGCAGTCCCCGGGACTGAAAGGTGTCGCCTTTGCCGTCAGGCAGGTGCCTCCCGGGTACGATGCGCCATCTACCAATTTCTGGAGATAGCGGGCTGATTCTTCCACCCACGGCAGGTAAACAGATCGAATAGCGGTCGTCACGGCATCAAAGTCGGTAGAACTATCGACCTGGGCCAAAGCCCGGATCACTCCGTCATCGACCCGCCATCCGTGACTGCAATATCCCGCTGCGAGGTCGTCCACCGAACCTGCGGCAAGGCTGCTTTTAGTGATCTCGGCAATGGTTGCCAAGTGTTCAACTGCGCAGGCCAGGGGCGCATCACCCAGTTCGGCCCAGACCAGAGAGCGCCTGCGCCCGTGCTGTTTTTCCAGCTCCTTAATCTTCGCCCTCGCTTCGTGCGCGGGCGCTTTGGCAAGGGCCATCAAATCACGGTGAAGGTTCTTCTCCTGGTCGTCATTCCACTGAGGCCAGCCGTCGAAAGAACCGTCTCCCATGTGCCAGAAAATGGTGTCACTCGGCGGACGACATTTTCTGATTTGTGCCGGAATGTTGGGGTAGCGCTTAGGTGCCTCGCAGTAGCGCTCCCAAACGGCATGCCACGGACCTTCATGGTTTGCGAGCTTAGTGCTCCCGGCCAAAACGCCTTCGTTCTGGGGGTTGAAGGCCAATTGGGACTTGGAGACCTCGACAAAGGCCTTCCATTCGTTCTCGCCACGACTCGCCTGGAATGCGTCCTCCTGATCGAGCCACTGCAACAGGTCGCGAATCGGGTCGCCACCCGTCAACAGAGTGTTGAAGTAGTCCTTGTCCAGACGCTTGCCTTTGAGCAAGGAGACATCCTCGTCGAGAAGCCGATACAACGCGAGCTGCATGGCGTTCTTGGCATCGTTGTCTTGGGCGACATCCAGCCCAAGCCCCCCCTGATCGGATTTCAGATAGGCCAGGATCGTCCAGTCTTTCGCATTGATTTGTGACCAGATCACGCCCCGGTATTGCAATTCAGCAAGCGGCTTCAGGTGATCCGGGCAACTTTCGACAGCCCGCAGATCCTGGCGGCTGACGCCCGGCAGATAAAAAATCGGTGTCCGATCCTTGGGCAGCGAAACATCCTCGGCACGACCGGCAATCACGCAACGCAACCAGATGGCAGGCCCAATCCGCTTGTCTGGCGCATAGTCGCCAAGAATCATGAGTTCGGGCAGTTCAGCCTGAAGAACGGGTATGACGGCTTCCCACTGCCGGTCACGATCCGGCCATAGAATACAGGCCGGTGCGACCTGAACCTCCGGGTTAAAGACGGCGGCATCACGAACCGCTTTCAGGAGATGATCAAGCACTCTCATGCGCAATGCCCTCGTTTTAATCTCGTCATGAATACTGTTCCTTGTTATCGCGGCAATGCTTTCGTACCACATCGACCCAACGCTCATACCAATGCCAGGCCTTTCCCGCCACCAGAGTGCCATAGCCATTGGCGGCATTCTTTGCGTCAAGGGGTTGCCAAAGTTGTGTGTGGTAATGGACTGAAAAACCTGGGTAGCCTTCAGCTTTCATCAAATCCACAACCTGTTTGGGCAGATATTTCTTCTTTTCGGTTTCTTTGATTACTGCGTATTCCTTGTTCACCGCCTCGGCCAGGGCCGAATCGCTTTTTACAAACTCAATGACGCGGTCCGCCTGACCTTTACGATTGGCTGTTTTCGGAACGAACAATATGCGATAGGCGTAGTGGGGATTTGAGAATTCGTCGTCAGATAATTCAGCATCAAAATCCTTAATGTAACCCTGGATGTTTGCAGGTAACCCAGGATGTTCCTCAAGCAGTTCCTTTTGCTCGGTGGAGATCGTCGAAAACTGTAGGCTGAAGGACAGGTGCTTTTCTATTCCGTTATCGGCACCGAACAATTTTTTGATGTACTCGTTATAGTTCAGCCCGCACGCCTGGAAACGAGCGCTCAAAATGTCATCGATCCGGGTTGTCATCTGGTGCTCGATTTCATGGCGCAACCCGATCAGAAAGCGCAGGTTATTGGCTGTGTCCTTATCGATAGGCGACTTGGCGTCATTCAGGCAGCGTTCAAGCTCCCAGTACTTGTATGCGCCATGCTTGGTTTTATCGAATTCACGCCGCTTGCCGTTCTGCTGGCAGTATCGATACTCGATTTTTTGATCGCGAAAATAGGCATGGAGTAGATAGGTCCAGGCGATAATCATCAGCACCACATAGGATTCCGACTTGAAGCTGATGTTGGGGTTGTTGAATATCTGCACGGCAGCGAGGGCCGCCTCTCGAGACTTCTTGAGCAATTCGCTCTTGATGGAACCGACGCGCCGAATTCGCTTGCTCATTGCGCCGCCTCCTGAATCTTCTGCTGCCACGCCAGCACTACAGCTTTGTTCCCCTTGGCCGCCTCTTGAATGATCGTTGCCAATGCCGCTGTCTCGGCCTTGTGCGATCCGATATAGCCGGAACGGATCAACCCGAGCATGTCGGCCTCTCGGAGATAGGTTCCATCCAGGGCTTCGTAGCTGAGACGAACTCCCCCCTTCGGGCCTTTGGCTTCGGGGGCGGCAAGAATCTGGTTGAGATGGTCAAGAGAGACAAGAAACGACTGATGCGTGTCGTCTACGATCTTGCGCTTCACAAATTTGAAGAAGAATGGATTGCGGCTCAGCCTGTAGTCACTCAAAGAACCCTCAAAGTCCGGGAGTCGCATGCGGGCAATTTCATCGCGCAACTGCTGGTCAGGGCGAAACAGCCAATCACGGTTATCACTGTCTTGCTTGTCTTCTTCCAGCATTTTGTACTGGAGCATAACGATGTTGCCCCGGGTTTCGTTGATGTAGATGAGGTCAACACCCAGCATCTGCTCCAAGGGCAGTTTGTTGGCCGTGTAAATCACCAGCCGTTCATCGCGCTTTTGAAAAACGGCTCTCCCTGTCACGTCAGCGGAGATCGCATCGAAACCGGGCAGCCGTGATGCATCTGAATGCACTACGTTATCCTCATAGAGGTGTGCTCCGATAAGGCTGAGGCCGGATGATGCGCCCCTTTTCAGGACAACCTGATCTGGTATGGCATTGCCCCGAATCCCAAAGGCAGCCATTGCCGACTGAATGGCATCTTCCTGCGCCCAGGGGGTGTTCGTCACGCGCCTCAACCGTGGCAAAAGAGAGAGAACCGTATCCAGGGCTGATTGATTTTCAGAATTTGCGGCCAGAATTTCGACCAGGTGAGCGCTGAGTTTAGGAGAGAGGTTTGTAATGCCCCCTTCACCAGGCAGGCGCTCACCCAGCAAGCGTTTCATCCGAGAGTCAGAGATCAACGCCTCTATGGCCTGCAGAGAATCAGGGAGCAAGGCACGTAGTTTCTTGATAGTTAGACGAGAATCGAAAGTGCTCACTGCCGTTTTACGGGTGGCAGTGGCCAGATAGCACTTGGTTGCATCGCCTTCTTGAATCTCAAGCAAACAAAGCGTCGGCAGTTTGATAGCCTGGAAGACGGAGTGGGGCTTTACAATGGTGAAGTGTTCGAATCCCTGCCGCGAATTGTGCAGAGATTCAGAAAACGCCTCATCGAAGCGTATCAAGATCAGGGGTTTCTTCTGAACCCATTTTGCGATCTTGACGGCTGCACTCATTCGGCGGCCTCCCGTGCGGCGCGTTTCTCGGCCAGGGTCAGGTGGTGGTCGTTGATGCGGTCGCCGCCGAACACAGGATACCAGGGGGCCGATTCCACGTCCTTGCCCCGGTCCTTGTTCCAGTTGATGTTGGGTTTGTCGCGCAAGACGCCCGCGCCCTTGCGGCCCACATCGGACACGGTCAGGAAGGGGCGGATGTTGAGGCGCACGCCGTCGTTGAGATCCGGGTCCCAACCGATGGGCTGCTTTTCCAGCGGTTTCCAGCGCACGAAGATGTCGTAGGGCTTCTCGCCTTCGAGGATCAGCTCCAGCTTTTTCTTGAGGGCCTCGGCAGCGGCCAGGCGTTCCTGGGCTCCGTCCACGCCGCTGGCGATGTCCTGTTTTTGGCGCGAGATCCAGTCTCCCAGGTAGGTGTAGATCAGGGTCTCCAGCAGCTTGGCGTCGAGCTGGTGATAGTTGACCAGGGCGGCGAAGCCGTCGCGCAGGCCATCCCAGATATGCCAGATGAAGGGGCGGTGCTGGAACAGCTTGCAGTGTTGGGTGAAGAACTTCTCCCGCAGCCAGGTCTCCAGCGTCTTGCCCGCGTGATCGGCGCTTTTGAGCAGTGCCGCCAGGGTATCGTTGGACCAGGCATCGCCATAGGCAGCGGCCAGCAGGTTCAGCAGGCGGTCGGATGCCGACGCCTCGCCCCGCACCGGCGGGATGCAGACGATGCCGTCATCATCGGCGTAGCCAGCCAGGGCTTCACAGCGATTGACCCATTCGCGCTGCTCGTCGGCCAGCTCCATGCTGTTATCCAGTTCGGCAGGCCAGCGGTAGCCGATGAGTCGGGCGACGGCGACATGCAACACGCTGTCATCGTTGCGTAGAGGGCCATGGGCCGTCCACTTTTGCTTCTCATCCCAGATGATCGAGCCGCAGGGGTGGCCGTGGAAGATCCATTGGGTGGGATCGTCGGTGTAGGGCTTTGGCAGGCCATTGGGGTATCTTTCTTCGGCGACTTTGGTCCAATGCTCAAGCTCGAATGGTACCTTTACAACAGTTGCGTTGTTTACTTTAATGCCATCTTCAAGAATGCCCAGCTCACTCTTGAATTCTTGTGAGACACAAAACGGCCATATAATTTTCTGGTTAGATTCTTTTTGAGGGACAATAGCCGTTACGTTGCTATCGAATAAATCTCCAGAATAAATCGAAAAGCTGAAATCCCCCATTAGCTTGACTATAACGCCATTATGACCCCAGGCAGCCTGTCCTTGTAAGCGGGCAAAATTCTTGCCTTCATTGCTCCAGTCAATAGCGTAACGCATGCCTCCATACAGTTCGTATGACTCAGGAGTTCCTTGGAAATTCCTCCAAGTATTTCCAATGTTGGATATTTCCCACCAATTGCGACGAAATCGAAAGTCGTCTCCGGTCTTTATGCCCTGCGGAGAGGTTGCGAACCTTCCTAACGTTTGAACATTCCCACGTGCCTCAAGCGTTATACGAGAGTCAGGGCTATTCAATGCGTCAATATTTCTGACTGAACGCCACGGGCAAGCAGTTAGTTCTCTTGCTTTGGATTGAATGGTATTGGCGGAGGCCACATCGACTCCGCCATATTTGTGGTCATCGTCAACACGTGATTTTGAGAGGATTATAAGTGCGACGTTAACGACTTCGCCGCTTATCGTTTCAAATGCGCCGGGGCCGAGCTTCGCTAACACGTTAAATTCAGTAGTCTTCAGCAGCCTTCTGCGAAGTGCCGAGTAAGCTGGAAGCGAGAGCCAATTTTGTGGGGAAACAATTCCTACTGACCCACCTTGTCCGCTGAAGCCAATGGCTCTATCAATAAAGGCGGTTGCTAAATCCTGTTTTGCGTCATCGTGGTATTTTGCAACGTATTCCTTCAGGAGATCATTTTGTTTTCCGCGAGCCAAATATGGAACATTAGTCACAACCCAGTGCCAACGAGTTGCTAACAGTGTCGCAGCTTTTGCAAGCCCGCTTGCAACAACACCTATTTCGGTTCTCTCTACATCACGTTCACCTGAAAGTGCTTGCTTCAGAAGAGGGCCAATATCATCCCAACTCAATTCAAATAGAGTTCCTTTGCCGAGACTAGCTTCTGGATTGATTAGGCTACCCAAGACCGGTGCGTCCTCAAACCGCCTGTAAAGCTCTTCGAGGCCAATCCGCAGATTGGTGTTGTCCCCAGCCAGTGCCAACCACTCCTCTTTCTTGGCGCTAATCGACAAACCCGAGCAGGCCACATTCAATTCCGGCAACACACGGTAGCCGCCAGCGTTTGGGTATTTCCATGCGGTCAGCGCCAGGGCAAAGGCGGCCAGCTCCACGCAGCGTTGGTCCAGTTCCAGGCCATGGATGTTTTCTCGCAGCACCGCGTCCACCGCCTCCTTGGTCGAAAGACCGTCGCGCTCCATGCGCATCGGCACCAGCATCAGGAAGGCCGCCACCAGGAAGTGGCCCGAACCGCAGCAGGGGTCGAGGGTCTTCAGGTCGGCGAGTTGCTCCGGCCAGCCGTCAAAGGTTCCGGCTGCCGGTGTCCAGGTGCCGTCTTCCTGCTGCACAAAGCGCAGATAGTCCAGCGGCACACCGGGGATGGCCGCCTTGCGGCGCAGTTCCTCTTCGCTGCTGGATTTTTGGAGGTCGGCCTCGGTGAGCCGTCTTGCTGCCCACCAGGCACCCAGGGAGTTGTCGAGCAGGAAGCTGACCATGTAGGGCTCGGTGAAGAGCTGGGTGACGGCAGGCAGCTCCCGTGCGCCGATCTTGACCTCGGAGGCGTTGACCTCGTCCTTCTTCTTGGCCTGCCAGAATTGATAAACCCAGCCAAGACTGTCGGAGGCGGTGAAGACCGGAAGCTCCAGGTCGGCCACCAGACGCTCCAATTTCTGCTGATGCTCGGGTGGCAAGGTGAGTTGAAAAACCGGCGAATCGAGCCGGAAGATCTGCGGCAACATGCGGGCGGCAAACCGGGCGGCTAGCTCCCAACCGTTAGCCGCGCCTTCATCGGCGGCGAGGTCTTCACACTCTTCGAGGGTGACCGCCACCGGATCGTCCGGGTCGGGATACATCAGCAGATTGTTCTCGGCCAGGAAGCGAGCAAACAGCATGCGGTGCCAGTGCTCGTAGGCGACCTCTTCGATCAGGCGGTCCATGGTCTGGATCTTGCCGCCGTTCAGGGAATCACCCAGTTGGCGGCCGTGAACGCGCAGTTTACGGCGCAGCTCCCGGTCCTGTTCGCTCAGGTGAGAAAAGGGCGCGGCCTCACCCACACCAAGCTGTTCCAGCGCGGCACGGGCGGCGTCCTCGGCAATGTCACGTGCATCCTTAATGGTGCGTTCGAGTCGGTTTCTTAATGTTTTGTCCAGCGGCTGCATGCGTTATTTCCCCTGAAGGCTGCTTATCGAATCACTATCGGCCCGTTTTGCAGGGCGGCCTTGAGTTGTTGTTTCACGTCGTCGACCCAGGCATCGATCTCCTCGTCGGTTTTCAGCGTGCGGCGCGGTACCTGAATGAACTGAGCCTGGGGTTCACACAATTCGGCGGCACCGCTGGCGACGTTGTCGAAGCGGGCGGGCATGGCCGCCACGCGGTCGCCAAACATCGACAGAGCACAGTTGTCCAGGGTGGTCAGCACGTCGTTGGTTGACTGCACCTCCACCTTGGGTCGAGCGGACTCGTGCAAGAACTGGGCGGACATGAGCTGATAGCGCTGCTCCGGTTCCAGTTGCTGCCAGTTACTGTCATCCGCCAGGCGCTTGAGACCCTCCGCATGACGGGAGGCATATTCGCCATCGAGCTTATTGAGCTCATCGCGCAGCAGTTGGGTCAGGTTGGCGATCAGCGGTCCGACCAGGTCGGGTTCTTCCAGAAGCTGGCGCTGCTGCTCGATAGTCTTCACCTGGGCCAGTATCACCTCGGCGTCCTGAAGCCCGGAGGCGTGGGTCATCAGGCGCTTCAATACGCTCCAGTTGGGCCAGCGTTTGGTGATGCGCTCGGCGAGATCGGTCCAGCTATCGATGTTGCCGCCCAACTCTTCCCGCCGGTTGTAGAGGGCAAGCAGTTGCTCATTGCCCGCAGTAAGGCGGATTTCATCGAGGGGCGTGGTGTCCTGCCGGGCCGGTTTTGGTGCCTCGCCGCCTGCCTGGTCGGCAAGCTCCATCATTTTCTGCAGGAACTGCGGTATATAGGCCAGTTCCTCGCCCTGTTTGGCGGAGAGGCCGACCTTCTGCAACAGCTTGCGGATCTGGATGCGTTGGGCGGTGGTGACGGTGGCGGATTCCACCTTGAACATCACCTTGCCGATGGTTTTGCGCTCCAGCTCCTTGGGGTCGAGGGTTTGGCCACGCTCGTCCTGTGCTCGGATCAGCCCGGCTACCAACAGCACTTGCAGGCCGCCGTCCACGGCGTCCCGCGACCATCCGTAGGGTGAAGACTCGAACTGGGTGCGGATGTCCGCGCCTTTCTTGCCACCGGCAATGAAGCCGAGAATGGTTTTGCACACCGGATTTTTCGCAGGTTCGCCTTCATCGCCGACGGCCTTGAGCGCATCAGGAGCGCCTTTCTGGGCTTTTTCATAAACCTTGGACCAGCCCACGTGATCGGCGGTATGGAACTGCGGGTAGAGTCGTTGCAGCGCGTTGCCGGAGGCTTCGAGCACCATCTCTTCCAGATCGTTGCCGAGGATTTCATTGCCGCCGCCCTGAAAGACACGGGCTCCGGAGAAGGCTTCTTCGAGCAGTTCACGGATCTTGCCTTCGGCGGTCTGCTTGGTGGTCTCCATCGCCGCTCTGGCTTCGGTGCCTTCCGGAGTATTGGGAACACCGCGCTTATCCAACGTGGCGCTGGCGGCCTTGTAATCGATGAGGTGGTGGCGGAGGTCATCAGCCGAACGCTTGGGAATGAACACAAAAACGGTCGGGGACTGATTGCCCGCTTGCCTTGAATCGGCCCGCACCGAGTTTTCGTCGATGTTCCAGCCGTCGCGAACCCAGACACAAATGCGCTGATCGGCATCGGTGGGAAGCTGGGCGTCGAACACCGGGTTGATGTCGCGGGTGACCTTCGAGCTACCCTGGGTGAGGGAGAGCTTGCGCACCATCTCACCAAATCGCTTGCGGATGCGGTCATCGCGTTCGGCCTCGATACGGTGGGCCTCGTTGGACAAGGCGGAGCGCTGGCTCAGAAACTCATCACTCCAGGCCGCGCTTTCTTCGGTCTGGATGCGGTATTCATCACCGACCTTCATCAGCAGTTCGCATTTGTCGAGCAATCCAGGCAACTTGCTGCGCAGGGCACCAGAGCCACGGGAAAGATTCTCAACCAGTAAATCGGCCAGGGTGTCGATAGTGGCGCGGATGCCAATTTCATGATTGCTGCTGGCGAGCTTGTTGATGAGAAACACCAGACCGCAGGCACGCCCCATGAGTCGTTCGTCATCCGACCCCTTGCTCCAGCTCATGGTCTTTTCATGGACCTTGCGGGGCAGGATGCGCGACTGCAACAGCTTGTCGGCAGAATCAAAATAGAGATAATCAGCCGGAACAACACTCCCCAGCGGTTCATTGAGATTGGTCTGAATGACCTTGTGAATCATACTGAGCTGGTTGCGGAGCTGACTGTCGGTTCCGGTCTGATCCAGAACCCGGAGGGTGTTTTCCCAAAAACGGCGACGCACTGGAAGAATGGGATAGTCCTGGGGGAAGAAAGCAATGTCGTCCTGCTGATGGCCGATGGTTGTACCCGCCAGATGCCGGGAGATCTCGCCCAGGTTGGTTTGCATGATCTGCTCGATAGGCGTCTTGGCTTCCGGTTTCTTGGCCAGAATGACCTGGCGAATGACCGCATCGACGTCGGCATCGGAGAGTTCCACACGGATGGTGAAGCGTCCCTCGAGCTTCTTCAGGTTGCTGGTGCCGGTCACGGCGGTCTGACCAGTGCCGATGAAGAGGAGTTTGCCGCCAATGTTTTTGCTGCAGGCCTCCACCACCTCCTGGACATCAATAGAGCGTTGGCTGTCTTCGCCGATATACTGTTGAACTTCGTCGAGTACGACCAGCGTCAGGGGGAATTTGCCATCTTTCGTCAGAGACCTCTTAAGCATAGAGACCATGTCACTACTTGAAATATCCTTAACGGAGGGAAACTGTTGAGACAGAGAAGCAGCGCAGGCCTTTTCATCATGAAATAGCAATGGCTTTGTTTTGACCAAGGCTTCTCTGATCGTTTTTGAAACATGTAGTCGCTTTATTTCGTGTTCCCAGATTTTGCCTTGTTCAGTTACATAGCCAACTACTTGGTCAATAATTCCTTCGTCCTTTAGCCACATGGTGAAATCAGCCAAATGGTATTGGTCAGGAAAGTTTGCGGAGTTCAAAATAATTCGCAGCAGTGCCAACCGAACACTGCCGCTTGCACCGGCTCCTAATGTCCCGGATGCGGCGTGCAAACCTCCATGCCGTTTAGCCTGGCTGCTCAACTCCTTGAGATTATCGCGGATAGCCGTGGGAAGGTTGGCAATGCCGCGAGCCGTGGCTCCATCCTCAAAGAGCGTGTCGACCCAAAGCGCTCGAAGCATTTTGACGAGGTGCGATTTACCTGATCCGTAAAAACCACTAACCCAGACAGCGGGTTGCTGTGCCTGGTCGATGTTTTTCAGGTAGGTCTCGAGAATGTGAACCATCCCCTTCTCGTATTGGCCGTCGCAGACGAAAGTCTCCAGCTCATAACGGAGTACCGCCAGGGCCTGATGGGTCTTCTCATCGTTGACGCTTGCCACGCCCTCGTTGACCAGTTTCCGGGTGGCCGGATCTTTTTGGTAAATATCGCGATTATTCACATTTTTTCTCCTCGTGTCTTTCGTGGACTAAAATTCCTTGTCTGCAGTGATCGGTACGGCGAGATAGTTCCACCCGTCATAGCCATCCAGCAGCCTGTAGTTGTTGTTTTCATAGCTGCCTGGAAAAAAGACCAGCAACCGTCCCTTGACCATCGGAGCCAATTTATCGACGACTTCTTTCACTTTCAGCAATCCGAACAGCGAACCGACACCTTTAATTGCCACGACGGAATCGGGTCCGATCTCGTTTTTTTGGAGGAAGATCGCGAATTCATTGACGATGAACGCAAGGTACTCATCAGGAAGCAGATCGTTAAGATGCTCTGGATTCTCAAAAAACTCTTTCAAATAATCCTCATTGGATAACCAAATGGCAAAAGTGTCCGTCAGATCAAATATAGCCCACTCATGACCTGCCTGTCGCGTGACGATTTCGAATTCATCAAGCTTGGCCCGTAGCCAGCGCTCCTCCGTTTCGTTGTAAACACAGAAGATCACGCGCTGTGCAGCAGCGGCATCATCGCGCCACGGAACGGAGATGTATTTGCTGTAGGACTGTATCAGCCGCTTAACTCTGCTCACGAAGC
>SKOM01000252.1 GCA_007120095.1 Candidatus Competibacteraceae bacterium
ATCGCTGCAGAAATCGAGCAATTACAGCACGCCGATCAGCCATCGCTGGCAACGTCTAAATAGTCAATGTAATGACCTCTTAATCAATAGCTTACCCCCTCACCCTAATCCTCTCCCCCATAAATGGGGGCGAGGGAACCGAACGATTACGAGTCAATTTAGAGTCAGCGCTTACCTTCCAAACCGGTGAAGATAATCAGGGGCTGTATTGCGACCGCTTAATGGCTAGCCTATCATACAGCCCCTATGACCATGGTTGTCGTTTTACAGAGTAGGTTATGACACGAGCTTATAATTTCAGTGCTGGCCCTGCCGTACTACCCTTACCTGTGCTTGAACAGGTACGTGAGGAGCTGATTGATTGGCAGGGTTCGGATATGTCGGTGATGGAAATGAGCCATCGCGGCAAACATTTTACCCGCATTGCCGAACAGGCCGAGGCGGATCTGCGCGATCTTCTGGCTATTCCGGATGAGTATAAAGTGCTGTTCCTACAAGGTGGAGCTACAGCCCAATTTGCCATGGTGCCGCTCAATCTATTGGGTAAGCACAATAAGGCCGATTATCTCAACACCGGGCAATGGTCGAAAAAGGCCATTAAAGAAGCCAAGCGTTATACCACCGTGAATCAAGTGGCCTCCAGTGAGGCGGACAACTTCAGCACCATTCCCACGTTTGCCAGTTGGCGGTGTAACCCCAATGCGGCGTATTTGCATTACACGCCGAATGAAACCATTGGCGGTTTGGAATTCCACTGGGTACCGGATGCCAAAGTGCCACTGGTGGCGGATATGTCCTCCACCCTGCTGTCACGGCCTATTGATGTGTCGCAATTTGGCTTGATTTACGCGGGAGCGCAAAAGAATATCGGTCCGGCCGGGCTGACTTTGGTTATTGTCAGCCAAGATGTACTTGACCAGACCAGTGCCCGCCCCGAGACCCCCACGCTGTTTGATTACCGGGTGCAGGCCCAAGCCGGTTCAATGAGCAATACCCCGCCGACTTTTGCCTGGTATGTCGCTGGTTTGGTATTCCAATGGCTGAAACAGCAAGGTGGCTTAAGCGCCATGGCCGAACACAACCAGGCCAAAGCCAATATGTTATATGCCTGCATCGATGAATCGGGGTTTTACACCAATCCGATTGATCCGGCTTGCCGTTCGTGGATGAATGTCCCCTTTACCTTAGCCGATGCGGCACACGATGCGACGTTCCTGCAAGAAGCCAAAAATGCAGGTTTATTGGAGCTGAAAGGTCACCGTTCTGTCGGGGGGATGCGGGCCAGCATTTATAACGCCATGCCCTTGGAAGGGGTGCAAGCCTTAGTGGAATTTATGCGCGAGTTTGAACGCCGTTACGGATAATTAATCGTATGTACAAAGTATTAACCTTGAATAATATCCGCTCTATTGGGCTGGATAAGCTGTCGCGTGAGCGTTATGAAGTGGCGTCTGAGTTTCAGCGCCCTGATGCGCTGTTATTGCGTTCCTATAATCTGCACGATTGGACGGTGCCTGAGAGTCTATTAGCCGTCGCCCGTGCAGGCGCTGGAGTGAATAACATTCCCATCGAGGCGCTGACGCAACGCGGTATTGCTGTTTTCAATACACCCGGTGCGAATGCCAACGCGGTCAAGGAGCTGGTGGTTGCCGGTATGTTGTTGACTGCACGTAATCTGTGCCCGGCCTGGGATTACACTCGGCAACTGCGAGGTTCCGATGCCGAAATTAACCAGTCTGTCGAAGCCGGTAAGAAACAATTCGCTGGTTTTGAACTGCCTGGCAAGACGCTGGGCGTGGTGGGTTTAGGCGCGATTGGGGTGCGTGTGGCTAACGCCGCTGAGGCTTTGGGGATGCGGGTGTTGGGTTTTGACCCGCATATCACTGTCAATAATGCCTGGCGTTTATCCGCGCAGGTTGAACAGGTCATGAGTGTGGCCGAGCTGCTGGCCGAGTCCGATTTTGTCAGCCTGCATGTGCCGATGATCGAAGAGACCCGTCATCTGATCAATGTGGATCGTTTGCGGCGTGCCCGCCCAGGGCTGACCTTACTGAATTTTGCCCGTGGTGGCATTGTCGACGAGGCAGCGGTGCTGGCGGCACTCAATGAAAAGCGGCTACGCGCCTATATCTGTGATTTTCCAGATAAAGCCCTAATTGAGCATCCTAAAGTCATTGCCTTGCCGCATTTGGGTGCCTCCACTGTGGAAGCCGAGGAAAACTGCGCTGTCATGGCCGCCGAGCAACTGCGTGATTATCTGGAACACGGTACGGTGCGCAACTCGGTAAACTTCCCGACAATGGACATGCCCCGCAACGGTGGCAATCGCTTGATGGTCATCAACGCCAATGTGCCGCATATGATTGAGCGTATCTCCAGTGCGATTGCCCATCGGGATTTGAATATTCTGGACTTACTCAACCGCTCTCGGGGTGAGATTGCATGCACTCTGATCGACATCAGCAGCCCGGCACCTGAAGGGTTGATTGCCGACATCGCGGCGATTGAGGGCGTGCTGCGGGTACGGGCGTTATAAAAAAGAGCAAAAAACCAGAAGACAGGGGGCGTGGACAGCCCTCTGTCTGCTGACCCTCTCAGTATTTTTGCTGCCGCCCAATGCAGTAATAGCGAATCCCTGCCTGAGTCAAGCGCTGCGGATCATAGATGTTACGCCCATCGAAGATCACAGGAAAACGCAGACGACGGCTGATTTCTTCAAAGTCGGGGCTGCGGAACTCGCGCCATTCGGTACACACCATCAGCACATCGGCACCATCGAGCGCAGCATAGGGATCATCATTCAAATGCAGATCAGCCCGCTCGCCGTAAATCCGGCGACACTCGGCATTAGCTACTGGATCATGAGCCTGCACCCGTGTACCTGCCGCCCATAGGGCTTCCATCAATACCCGGCTGGGGGCTTCACGCATATCATCAGTATCAGGCTTAAAGGCCAACCCCCACACAGCGATAGTGCGCCCGGCTAACTGACCTTCGAAATGCTGGTTGAGTTTGTCGAACAATACCCGTTTCTGGGCAAAATTGCGTTGTTCCACCGCATCCAGCAGTGCCGGTTGCAAACCGACATCGCGCGCTGTACTCGCCAACGCCCGGACATCTTTAGGGAAACAACTGCCCCCATAGCCGATGCCCGGATAAATAAAGTGAAAACCAATCCGCGGGTCAGCACCGATACCGATACGTACCTGCTCAATATCCGCCCCTACGCGTTCGGCCAAGGTTGCCACTTCATTCATAAAGCTAATTTTAGTCGCCAACATAGCATTAGCAGCATATTTGGATAACTCGGCCGAACGGATGTCCATGACCAATACCCGATCACGGTTGCGGTTAAACGGTACATACAGTTCACGCAACAATGCCTCGGCGCGATCACTGTCACAACCGACAATAATCCGATCCGGTTTGGTGAAATCACCGACTGCGGCCCCTTCTTTGAGAAATTCCGGGTTAGAGGCAATATCGTAGTCGATTGTCACCCCACGCTCAGCCAGAGATTCCGCAACAGCGGCACGTACCCGATCCGCCGTGCCGACAGGCACCGTGGATTTGGTGATAATCACCCGATAGTCTTCAATATGCTGGCCAATCGTGCGGGCTACTGCCAATACATGACTGAGATCAGCCGATCCATCTTCATCGGGAGGGGTGCCAACGGCAATCATCTGCAACTGGCCATGTGCTACCCCGGCAGCGGCATCCGTCGTGAACACTAGGCGACCATTGGCCGCTGTCTCGGCAATAATCGCGTCCAGTCCTGGTTCATGAATCGGTACTTCGCCTTGGCGCAAACGAGCCACTTTATCCTCGTCGATGTCAACACAGACAACGTGATTACCGACTTGGGCTAAACACGCCCCAGTGACCAAGCCCACATAACCACTGCCAAAAATAGTAATTTTCATCAATTTTCTCCGCGAGAGACCCCGTCCTTCAGGGCGGGGAGGCATAGCGGCTGCGGTCTTGCAGCCATCAAAAAAAGGTGTGGGCTTTTCACCCACTGGGTCGTGAGACTCTGCCCCGTAAAGGGTCCAGTGACGCGGGGCTTGCGCCCCGGCTCCCCTCGGGAAGGTCGGCAACCGGCTCCCGCTTGCGCGGCGACGGAAACCTTCGGCG
>SKOM01000176.1 GCA_007120095.1 Candidatus Competibacteraceae bacterium
GCGCCAGTTGTCGGCAAAAATCCGCACAGAATGGGGGCCTAGAAACAGCAACAGGCCGAGCAGCATGATGGTCATTGCGCTCATGGTCAGTTAGAACTCCTGAATCACAGTGAATGGAATAGTCATCGCTACCGATAGTGCCTGCTGCGTCGCCGGGTTTGGGGGCGACGTTGCAGGCCGGGCGGTTCGCGGGTGAATAAATCGGCCAGTTCTTCAATCATAGCACCACCGAGTTGCTCAGCATCGAGCAAGGTGACCGCCCGGCGATAATAACGGGTGACGTCATGACCAATGCCAATAGCCAGCAACTCAATGGGGCTGCGAGTTTCCAGATAGTGAATGATAGCGCGTAAATGCTGATCTAAATAGTCGTTGCAGTTAGCCGATAGCGTCGAATCGTCAACCGGTGCCCCGTCGGAAATCACCAGCAAGATCCGCCGCTCCTCGGAGCGGGCCAGCAGACGTTGGTACGCCCACCACAAGGATTCACCATCGATATTTTCCTTGAGAATCCCCTCGCTGAGCAACAGGCCGAGATGATGACGCGCCCGTCGCCACGGTGTATCGGCGGATTTATAAATAATATGGCGTAAATCATTGAGGCGGCCAGGATGATCGGGTTTATTGTGCGCCAGCCAGCGTTCCCGCGATTGCCCGCCTTTCCAGGCTTTCGTAGTGAAACCGAGGACTTCAACCTTAACTCCGACCCGCTCCAGGGTGCGGACTAAAATATCGGTGCTGATGGCGGCCATAATAATCGGCCGTCCGCGCATCGAGCCGGAATTATCGATGAGCAGCGTTACTACGGTATCGCGAAAATCGGCCTGTTTTTCCTGTTTATAGCTCAGTGAACTCAGCGGATTAACGATCACTCGTGCCAGTCGTGCGGCATCCAGCAGGCCGTCATCCAGGTCGAACAACCATTCGCGGGTCTGTTGCGCCATCAGTCGCCGTTGCAGCCGATGGGCCAAGCGGGCAATGCTGCCTTGCAGATGCACCGCGTGTTGATCGAGCTGCTGGCGCAGACGGCGCAACTCATCAGTGGCCAGCAGGTGTTCGGCCGGGATGACCTCATCGTAAGCAGTGGTGAACGCCCGATACGCTGGGGCATTGTGCGACTGATCCGGTGCTTGATACTCCCATTGACCTTCGCGCTGGTCGGGACGGCTGCTGCCCTCGGGGGGATCGCTGGCGGCTTCAGCCATATCGCTGTCGTCTGGTTCGACTTCGGTGCTGTCCTGTTGCGCCTGTTGGCTGCCGGAATCGGCCTGATCGCTGGGTTGATCGCCGCTATTGCCAGGGTTTTCCGGATCGTCACTGTCGGCAGACTCGGTGGAGTCTGATTGCGGCGCAGGTTCTGGCGGATAGCCCAGGCTTTCCAGCAAGCGCTGGCTGGCGCGGGCAAATTGTAATTGATCTGGACAAGTCTGGCGTAATTGTTCGGCTTGGGCGTTGAGTTGCGGTTGCAGCTCGTCTTGCCATAAATCCAATAATGCCTGAGTTTCGGCCGGGGGGGCTTGACCAGTCAGGGTTTGGCGCAGCAGCAGGCTCAGGGCATCGGCCTGGTGCTCGGGCTGGCGTTGTTGAACATGGTCATAACCGGCGTCTTGGCAGCGTGCAGCCAGCACGGCCGCCAAGTTATCCGCAATACCAGTAAAGCGCTGGCTGCCCAGAGCAAGATAGCGGGTGCGCTCTAAAGCCTCGAAAACCTCACGAGCCGCCGGGTCGCTGGGAGCGAGTTGCGCATGTAGTTCGGGGTCGTGATGGCGCAGCCGCAAAGCCGCCGCGTCGGCCTGACCCCGGATGGCCTGGGGCGTGTTCTCGGTATGCGGCAGGCGCACGGTGTCGCCGGTGATGGCGGCGGTGCGCCCGCCAAAGTGCAGCTCAATCGTACTGCGTTCGGCTAAGGTGCGCAGGGTGGCGGCTGTGGCGCGCCGGAATGACTCGTCGTTACGGCTGGTCAAGGCTAGACCAACACGGCATGGTGGGTGCTGACGGCGAGTTCCTGGCCGAAACAGCGTTGATAATATTCCGCCACCGTCGGACGTTCCAGTTCATCGCATTTATTGAAAAAGGTCAGCCGGAATGCAAATCCCAGATCATTAAATAACAAATTATTTTCCGCCCAGGTAATCACTGTGCGCGGACTCATCACCGTGGACAGATCGCCGTTGATGAACCCCGAGCGGGTGAGATCGGCGAGATTGACCATGGCGCTGACCTGCTGCCGCCCCGCCTCGGTGGCGTAATCGGGCAGTTTGGCCAGGACGATGTCCACTTCAGCATCGTGTTCCAGATAATTTAAGGTCGCGACAATATTCCAGCGATCCATCTGGCCCTGGTTAAGCTGCTGGGTGCCGTGGTACAAGCCGGTGGTATCGCCCAGGCCGATGGTATTGGCGGTGGCGAACAGCCGGAATTCGGGGTGGGCGCGTAAGACTCGCGATTGATCCAGCAGGGTGAGGCGTCCCTCGGCTTCCAGCACCCGTTGAATGACAAACATCACATCGGGGCGTCCGGCATCGTATTCATCAAATACCAAGGCTACCGGGCGCTGGAAGGCCCAGGGCAGAATGCCCTCGCGGAATTCGGTAATTTGCAAGCCGTCTCGGATCACAATGGCATCTTTGCCGATTAAATCAATCCGGCTGATGTGGCTGTCGAGATTGACCCGTACACAGGGCCAGTTCAGCCGTGCGGCAATTTGCTCAATATGGGTGGATTTACCGGTGCCGTGATAGCCTTGAATCATCACCCGACGGTTATAGGCAAAACCGGCCAGAATCGCCAGCGTGGTGTCGTGATCGAAGCGATAACTCGGATCTTGTGGAGGCACATAGTCATTAGCCTCGCTGAATGCGGGGACTTCGAGGTCACTGTCGAGGCCAAAAGTCTCGCGTACATTAACGCGAGTATCCGCCATAGCGGAAGGATCGAGTGTATCAGGACTGGCAAGCATGAATAATAGTCTTCAGGGTTCGGGTAACATGGAGCAGATTAAGATGAATAGCCTATCAGGCATTCGGCTGCGGTAACAGCCCGGCCAGATCAAATGCCTGGTTCAACTATCGTTTGCCCTATAGACGGTTTACCTTGTCGGGGTGGTTCGCGAACCTCAAGGCGGTTTGCTGGCGCGAAACCGCCCTACTGTTGAGAGATTTGATTAAATGGCTATAACGTCCATCTGGTTGAGCGCCAAATCGTGGCCATGGTGGGGCGTCGAACTTGGAAGGGAGCGCCAGGGCATCCACGCAAGCAGATCATCGCTGGTAAACAGGGCGAGCTTCCGCTTGGTCTGTCCCGGTTTTCCGCGATTTGACGTCATGCCGTCAGTTCGATGCGCAAATTCTTGCCCAGAGCCTTCGCGGCACTCGTGAGCGTCGTCAGCGTCAGGCTGGTGTCGGTTTCATCCAGCAAGCGGTTCAGCGCCGCCCGGCTGGTGTGCATCTTCTCGGCCAGTGCAGTCTTGGTCAGTTGCTGGGCTTTCATCTCTTGCGCGATCTGCCAGGCAACAACCCGTTTGATCGCCACGGCGGCGGTTTCTTCCAGTACCGCTTCGTCGGCTAGGAAGTTATCAAAGCTGCTACCGATGTGCTTGTTCATGAGGCGCTCCTCAGTTGTTTCAGACGCCGCTTGGCGACGTCGAGTTCTTCAGGGGGCGTAGCTTGGGACTTCTTGATGAAGCCATGCAGTAACACCATCGTATGACCGACCACGGTAAACAGGATCCGGGCAATCCGGTCGATGACGTGAACGCGAACCTCCCACAGGTCTTTGGCCAGTTTGCGGACCAAAGGCATACCCAGCGGCCAGCCGAACTGCACCGTCTTGATATCTTCGCCAATAGTGCGCCGTTCACTGGCCGTCAAAGTCTTCAGCCATTCGCGTACCGGTTCATTACCGCTGTCGGTGGCAAAGAATCGAACGTTCAAGGTGGGCGAGTTCATGGCGTGCAGTGTATCAATATTGGTACACCACGGCAATTACGATGTGAGAAAACAGGGAAGACCACGTTTTTTGCAGGGCTTGGCTTTGTGTTAGCCAAAAGCTAAAAGGATTTTGAGCAGCAACTCGACCATTTTGCGAATTTTAATAATACCCAAAC
>SKOM01000031.1 GCA_007120095.1 Candidatus Competibacteraceae bacterium
TGCTGGCTACAGGGCGGTCGGGTGTGGTGATTGGTTCTGAACAACTTGCCGCATTCACTGACGTATTGACGCAAGTATGCCGCGAATTGGCGCAAGCCTTGATTCGCGACGCCGAAGGTGCCAGCAAGTTCATTACCATTGAGATTGTGGGCGGACGTGATCGCGCCGAATGTCGCCAAATGGCATACACTATTGCTCATTCCCCTTTGGTTAAAACAGCATTTTTTGCCTCTGATCCGAACTGGGGGCGAATTCTAGCCGCTGTGGGTCGGGCGGGATTAGCGGATCTCGACATCAGTCGGGTAGCGATCGATCTGGACGAGGTGGGTGTTGTGCGTGGCGGCGGACTGGCGGCTCAATACACTGAGGAGCAAGGCCAGGCGGTGATGGTTCGCCCTGCAATCAATTTGCGTATCAGCCTGTCACGAGGCGATGCCAGTACCCGGATCTGGACCAGCGATTTATCCTATGCTTATGTCACGATTAACAGCGATTATCGTTCTTAGATGCGGCAATAGGTCAGTTGGAACGGGATGGTTTCAGTACAGATTTGAATGGATTCATTCGGGGTGTTCTGCACCATAAAGCGTATGGTGATCCGATGATGATCACCACTGATCTCCGGAAATGCACCTTGTTCTGGCGCGATATCTAAACGCAGTAATTGTGGTGCATTTTGTGCGTCGAAGGTTTGCTGAAAACGGCCTTGTTCGGCACGCTGCTGCCGAGGATAAGCGCTGCTGCGCAATAAACCCAGTACGAGCTGAGTACCCTCGCACAAGGGGGCGAAAGGGCGGGTCCAGTTCAGGAGTTGCTGGTGCCGGGTGTCGGCCGGTGTGATCTCTAACCAGTGGTGCAGAGCGGGTAGGTCAAATGAGCAACTGCCGCCGGGAATGGTGCTGCGCTGGCGCACCATCTGCAAAAAAGCCTGATGATTCACAATGTCCAGTTCGCCGCTGTACAGGTTATGTAATGCCGCACTTGTCTGGTCGAGTTCGCTGAGCGTTTGTTCCAAAGCATGGTTGTCCACACCCCCATGGTCGAGCAAACTGACGAAGCGCTTACGCAGCCGGTTTAAAAATTTTCCCAGTTCCCCCCGCAATTCGCTACGACTCACCAATTCTGCGAGATCAAACAAAGTCAGCAAAGCCAGACGGCTGTCCCAGAATGAGTTGCTGCGTGCGGCATGCTGGAATTGCAGTAGCAGCTGCTCGAACCGCAATAATAAGCGTACACGTTCGTTAAGCGGATACTCATAGAGTATAGTGTTGGCCATTTTTATTTGTTTAGTGAACGGCTTAGCGTTTAAGTTGGCGGTAATGCCGGTCGAGTGCCGCGACCTGTGCCTCAATATCTTTTGAGTCCGAGCTGTTGTCCAGAATGTCATCCGCGATAGCCAGGCGTTGGTCGCGGTTAGCCTGACTGGCGAGCATCTGATCAGCCTGTGCCGCTGTGATCTGATCACGAGCCATCAAGCGGGCGTGCTGAACACTCTGAGGCACATCGACGACCAGCACCCGATCCAGCAGTTCCAGATACCGGGGATGTTCAGCAAGCAGTGGAATCACGACGACAGCGTACTCAGTTTGACGATGTTGTTTTAACTGGTCGAGCCGTTGGCAGACCTCGGCATAAATCGGTGGATGTAAAATGACCTCAAGCAAGTGGCGAGCGGTTTCCTCCTCAAAAATATGCTGACGTAGCCAGGCACGATCTATGGTACCGTCCGGATTGATGCTGTTGACTCCGAAGTAGTTGAGGATATCGTGAAAAGCGGGTTGCCCAGGTTCTGTCAGTTCACGGGCAATCACGTCGGTGTCAACAATCGGTACGCCGAATGCAGCGAAAGTTTGGCTCACAGTGGTTTTGCCACTGGCGATACCGCCGGTCAATCCAACAATTAACATTAAATACTCGCCAACCCAAAGTAATAATTCACCAAGGTATCACCCCACAATAGTGCCAGCCAACCGGCAGCCGCCAAAAACGGGCCAAACGGCAGCGGGACACGATGGTCACGGCCACGCAGTATAATCAGAGCGATGCCGACCAAGGCACCGACCAGCGATGATAATAACACCACGACCAATAATTGTTGCCAGCCCAGCCATGCACCCAGTACCGCCAACAGCTTGAAATCGCCATACCCCATGCCTTCCTTACCGGTTAACAGCTTGAAGCCCTGATACACTGTCCACAGTACCAGGTACCCCGCTATCGCACCGATAACCGCGCTGCGTAGATCGACAAATACATCGAACAGAGCCAAGAGCAGCCCCAGCCATAGTAGCGGCAAGGTTATCCGGTCAGGCAACAGCATGTGACGAAGATCAATCACGCTCAGCGCCAGCAGCGCCCAGGTGAACACTAAAGCGGCCAGAGCCTGCGGGCTGTAGCCAAACTGCCAGACTACCACGCCCGCCAACAGGCCTGCGATGGCTTCAACCAGCGGATATTGCGCCGAAATCGGTTGATCACAGTGTTTGCAGCGCCCTTTTTGCAGTAGATAGCTCAGCAAGGGGATATTCTCAGTCGCACGAATCCGATGCTTGCACTGTGGGCAGCGCGAGGGTGGCATCAGCAGATTGACCGCTGGCGGTATTTCGACCGGCTGATTTAATAGTTCCGAACAGGCCAGGCGGTCTTCGCGCTCCATCATCAATGGCAGGCGATGGATAACGACATTGAGAAAGCTGCCGATGATCAATCCCAGCAATACGGCGACCACTATCAGCAAGCCGGACTGGGCAGTAACGAGTCCTACGACATCGTCCATAGCGGTGATTAAACCGTCATAGCCAACTGGAAGATAGGTAGGTACATGGCGACGATGAGTCCTCCGATCAGCGTACCGAGTACGACAATGATCAGCGGCTCAATCAATGTCATCAGAGCATCAATCATCGAATCCAGCTCTTCTTCGTAATATTCTGCTACTTTTTGCAGCATATCACCCAGTGAGCCGGCTTCCTCACCAATGGCCACCATCTGAATGACCATGTACTCGAAAATAGTGCTTTGCCGCATGGAAAAATTGAGTTGCTGGCCGATGGACACCGCCTCGCGCATTTCCAAAGTCGCTTCTTCATAAACCACATTACCAGTGGCACCGGCAACTGACTCCAGGGCTTCCACCAAAGGCACCCCGCTGTTGAACATAGTGGACAATGTACGGGCAAATCGTGAGGTGGCCGACAAACGAGCCAATTGGCCAAATAATGGAATTTTTAACAAAATGCGGTCAAACAAGCGCCGGGCGTTTGCGCTGCGTTTGCGCGCTTGTATGATCGCAATGACCGGCAGTACCGCTCCGCCGATTATCAACCACCACCAGGATTGTACGATGGCCGACAGACCCAGTACCATTTGGGTAAAGGCCGGTAACTCGGCGCCAAAATTGGCAAAAACTTCTTCAAAAGTGGGGATGACGTAAATCAGCAGAAACATCGTCACCCCGATGGCGACCATGAACACGGAAATGGGGTAAATCATAGCCTTTTTGACTTTAGACTTGATCGACTCCATACGCTCCAGGTAGCTCGCCAGGCGACTGAGAATATCTTCGAGAATACCAGCTTCCTCACCCGCTTCGACGAGGTTGCTGTACAGCGCACTGAAATAGAGCGGGTGTTTGCGCAGCGCGTTACTCAAGCTGGTTCCACCGCTGATGTCATCTCGGACATCAGTCAGCAGCTTCTTGAGTTTTTCTTTTTTGCTGCTCATGGCCACCATATCGACGGCTTGCACAATGGGTACCCCGGATCGGAGCATGGTGTGCAGTTGCCGCGTGAATTGGGCGATGTCTTTAGGCGTGATGTTATCGCCGAAGCTAAATGATTTGGGTTTTTTCTTAACGTTGGCAGGAATAATTCCTTGACGACGGATTTCAGCTTTAATCGCCGCAGGGTTCAGCCCGCGCAGTTCGCCTTTAACTTTATTGCCGCGCCGATCAGTACCCGTCCAAAGGTAGACAGTTTCTTCAGGTGCCTTGCGCTTGCTTGCTGCTGCTTTGCTTGCCATGGTTTCAATCCTTAGTCACGCGATTGATTTCTTCCAAGCTGCATACGCCAGCTCGGATCTTATTGAGGCCCGATTCCCGCAGAGTGACCAGCCCGTCACGTTTTGCCTGGTCATGGATCTCCATGACATTACCGCTGCCGACCATCATGATCCGGCCGATAGCGTCGGTGACCGGCATGACTTCAAATAAACCGACCCGACCGCGATAGCCGTGGGTACACTGAGGGCAGCCGACGGCGCGATAAACCTCGAGTTGACCAATCTCATCTTTACGGAAACCCTGACTCAGTAACTCCGCTTCTGGAATATCCTCTTCAATGGTTTTACAGTGTTCACACAGGCGCCGAGCTAGCCGCTGGGCGATGATTAGGCTGACGCTGGAGGCGATGTTATAGGCCGGAACGCCCATATTCACCATGCGCGCCAAAGTTTGTGCCGCACTGTTCGTATGTACGGTAGACAGCACCATATGTCCGGTTTGCGCGGCTTTAATACCGATTTCAGCGGTTTCCAGGTCACGAATCTCACCGACCATGATGATGTCCGGATCCTGGCGCAGAAACGCCCGTAAGGCTTCGGCAAAGGTTAAACCGGTTTTGAGATTGACGTTGACCTGGTTAACCCCGGCCAATTGGATTTCGACCGGGTCTTCAACCGTGGAAATATTGACCTCAGGCGTATTAAGGATATTCAACGCTGTGTACAGGGTCACGGTTTTACCGCTACCTGTCGGGCCGGTCACCAGGACCATGCCTTGGGGTTTCTTGATAGCGGTCAAAAACAGATTTTTCTCTCGCTCGTCGAAACCTAACGCACTGACCCCAAGTTTGGCCGCACCGGCATCGAGAATCCGCATGACCACCTTCTCGCCGTACAGCGTCGGCAGGGTATTAACCCGGAAATCAATCGCCCGGCGACTGGAAATGCGCATCTTGGCGCGTCCGTCTTGGGGGACACGGCGTTCAGCAATATTCAGCCGGGCCATGATTTTTAATCGGGCGGCCAGGCGGGGTGCCATGCTGTTCGGCGGTTTGGTGATTTCATGCAAAATACCGTCTTGGCGAAATCGTACCCGATATTCATGCTCGTAAGGTTCAAAGTGAATATCCGAAGCACCGCGGTTGATGGCATCCAGCAGTAGTTTGTTGATAAAGCGAACTAAAGGGGCATCATCGGCGGCTTCGGCGGAGGCGGAATCCTGGGGGGCGCTATCCTCTTCAGAGACGATATCAATATCGTCCAGGCCCTCATCGAGCATTGATTGGATATTAGATGCTGCTTGATCGAGCGATTTTTCGAGTGCTGCCGTCAGTTGCTCATCGACAACAATAACCGGTTCAGGAGTGAATCCGGTTTGGAATTTAATATCCTCAAGCGCTCGCATATTGGTCGGATCAGAGACGGCGACAAACAGGCGCGGTCCATGTTTGTACAGCGGGAGAGCCCGGTGCAGCCGTACCAGTTTTTCCGAGACCAGATCCTTGGGTGTTTGATCCAGACTCATGGCGGTGAGATCAAGCAACGGTATGCCGAACTCCCGTGAAGCCATTTGAGCAACGGCATACGAGGTGGTCAGCCGGTTTTTGGCCAGATAAGTAATCAGCGGTGTATCCGCTTGGCGTGCCTTGTCAATTGCTTCAGCGAGCTGGTCTTCAGCGACCAGGCCGCGACGAGCAATAAGTCGAGCAATGCCAGACAAATAGCTGGTGTTTTGTGGTGGACTAACTTCGACGGGATTGGAAGCCATGGTTATCTGTACCATCTACCTTAGTGTGCAACTGTACCATGCAAAGGGATAAATATATAAGTTAGGCCGCCAGGTCAAGGTTAAGCGCTGCCGCCAGCAGGGTTTGAGTATACTGTGCTTGAGGATGTGTAAATACTTGCTCAGCTAAACCTTGTTCCACCACCAGACCCGCCCGCATCACAATCAGTTCATCGGCCAGCGCACGCACGACCCGTAAATCATGGCTGATGAATACATAAGCCAGTTGATGCCGGTGTTGTAGCTGACGCAATAGTTCGACAATCTGCGCTTGAACCGATACATCCAGCGCCGAGGTTGGCTCGTCCAATACCAGTAGCCGCGGCTGCAACACCATCGCCCGGGCAATCGCGACCCGTTGACGCTGTCCACCGGAAAATTCGTGCGGATAGCGAAAGCGACTGGCCGGATCCAGACCCACTTCTTCCAAGGCTTGGATCACGCACCGCTCGCGTTCGGCGCGGGTGCCGCCCAGTTTATGCACATAAAGACCTTCCTCGACGATTTGCTGCACCGACAGACGTGGACTGAGACTGCCAAACGGATCCTGGAAAACTACCTGCATGGCTGCCCGCAGGGGTCGCAGCGCTTTAGCAGACAGTCCTTGCAGTTCACGGCCACAAAATCGAATCGACCCGCGACTGCGTTCTAAGCGCAGCAGCGCCATGGCCAGGGTGGTTTTGCCGGAACCCGATTCGCCCACTATACCGACGGTGTGCCCCTGGCGCAGTTGTAAACTGACCCCGTCCACGGCTTTAATATGCCCCACGGTGCGCTTAATAATGCCCGCTTTAATCGGAAACCACACCCGCAGATCGTGTGCCTCCAGTACCAACGGTGCTTGGTGGTCAGGATGCGAGCCGCGCGCACCCGGTTCTGCGGCCAACAGACGGCGAGTATACGGGTGTTGTGGTTGGCTGAATAGGGTGGAGGTCATACTCGATTCAACGATTTCGCCTTGATTCATCACATACACGCGTTGGGCCATGCGCCGCACAATACCTAAATCGTGTGTGATCAGCAGCAACGCCATATTAAACCGCTGTTGTAAGTCTTTAAGCAGATCAAGAATTTGGGCTTGAATGGTGACATCCAGGGCTGTCGTCGGCTCGTCAGCGATTAATAAATCCGGTTCATTGGCCAAGGCCATGGCAATCATGACCCGCTGCCGCTGGCCACCGGAAATCTGGTGGGGAAAGGCTTGCAGGCGTTGTTCGGGATCCGGCATACCCACCAACTGTAATAATTCCAAGGTGCGTTGCCGGGCGCGCGGTCGGCTCATGCCCTTATGCAGCATGAGTGTCTCGCCAATTTGTTTTTCTATGGTGTGTAATGGGTTAAGTGAGGTCATCGGTTCTTGGAAAATCATGCCAATTTGATTACCACGCAACTGGCGCAGTTGCCGGGTAGTGGCACCGATGAGTGACTGCCCGCGAAACTGAATCTGGCCGCCGAGACGGGCACTGGGGGGCAGTAATTGCATTACCGCCAGTGCGGAGACCGATTTACCCGAGCCGGATTCACCGACCAAGGCCACGGTTTCTCCAGCAGCAATCGTGAGTGAGGCACCACATACAGCGGCAACGTCGGTTTCTGCACCGCGAAAATTGACAGTGAGTTGCTCAATGGCGAGTAAGGGGTTATCGGTCATAACGGCTCAGCGGAAAATTTTTCGTGGGTCAAAGGCATCGCGGATCGCTTCGCCGATAAAGACCAGCAGGCTGAGCATCAGCGCCAGCACGAGGAATGCGGTCAAACCCAGCCACGGCGCAGTGAGATTGTTCCGCCCCTGTAACAGTAACTCGCCCAATGATGGGGAACCGGGGGGGAGACCAAGACCGAGAAAATCCAGACCGGTTAACGTGGTCACTGAACCACTGAGAATAAAGGGCAAAAACGTAATGGTGGCCACCATGGCATTGGGCAGGGTGTGGCGGAACATGATGACCGTGTTGCTCACGCCTAAAGCGCGCGCAGCGCGGATGTATTCGAAATTTCGCGCCCGCAGAAACTCAGCCCGCACCACACCGACCAGCGCGGTCCAGGAAAACAAGGTCATGAGAACCAGTAAGGACACAAAGCTCGGTTGGATCACACTGGCGAGAATAATCAGCAAATACAACACCGGCAGACCCTGCCAAATTTCGATAAACCGCTGGGCCAGTAAATCCAGCAAGCCCCCAAAAAAGCCCTGTATGGCACCGGCCACCACGCCGATCACCGAACTGAACAGTGTCAGCAGCAGGCCGAACAACACGGAAATGCGGAACCCGTAAATTACCCGTGCTAGCACATCCCGGCCTTGATCGTCTGTGCCCAGCCAGTGGCTGGCGGACGGCGGGGTGGGCGGTGAACTCGGCAAAGTATAATCAATACTGCGGTAGGAATAGGGCACGAGTGGCCATATCATCCAGCCCTGAGCCGCGATCAAATCGTGCAGATACGGATCGCGATAATCCGCACTGATGGGTAAATCACCGCCGAATGTGGTTTCTGGGTAGTGTCGGATCACCGGGAAGTACCAGCCGCCGTCATAGTGCACCAGCAGGGGGCGATCATTGGCGACGAATTCGGCGGGCAGGGTCAGGGCGAATAACACCATAAAAATCCAAAAAGACCAATAGCCCCGGCGATTGGCTTTGAAATTATCAATGCGGCGTCGCGTCAGTGGCGATACGGGTAGTCCCAGCCAGCGAGGTTGCGCTCTGTCCATTCAGACCTCACGACTCTCGAAATCGATGCGCGGATCGATGATGTGGTACAACACATCGCCGATGAGCTGCAAAATCAGACCGAGTAAAGTGAAAAAGAACAGCGTGGCAAACATTACCGGATAATCGCGGTTAATCGCCGCTTCCCAGCCGAGCAAGCCCAGACCGTCCAGAGAAAAAATCACCTCGATCAGTAAGGAACTGGTAAATAGAATACTGATAAACGCCGCCGGAAACCCCGCGATGACAATCAGCATGGCGTTGCGAAACACATGACCGTAGAGCACTTGGCGCTCGTTAAGCCCTTTAGCTCTGGCGGTTTGTACGTACTGCTGATTAATTTGGTCAAGAAACGAGTTTTTGGTCAGCATGGTTAAACTGGCAAACCCGCTGATGACCATGGCCATGACCGGCAGGGTGATATGCCATAAATAATCTAAAATCCGCATCGGCCAGGATAAATCCGCCCAGTCAGACGAGACCAGACCCCGCAGTGGGAACAGATCGAAATAACGGCCACCCGCAAATAAAATAATCAGCAAAATAGCGAATAAAAAACTGGGGATGGCATAACCAATGACCACCGCACCGCTGGTCCACACATCAAACTGCGAGCCGTCTTTAACCGCTTTACGGATGCCCAGAGGGATGGAAATCAGATACACCAATAGGGTCGTCCATAATCCGAGTGAAATGGATACCGGCATTTTATCCAAGACCAAATCGATGACTTTCTGATCGCGGAAATAACTATCACCGAAGTCGAAGCGCATATAGTTCCACAGCATGGTGAAAAAACGCTGGTGCAAGGGCTGATCAAAACCGAACTGACGTTCCAGTTCGGCAATGATTTCGGGGTGTAAGCCTTGAGCGCCCCGATAGCCACTGCGACCGTCCTCACTGGCGGCAAGCTCCCCGGCATCGCCGGCAAAACGGGCCGTGGCATCCACCGATGTGCCCTGCATCTGCGCTAACAGAGTTTCAATCGGACCACCGGGGGCGAATTGCACCACGATGAAATTGATCACCATAATTCCCAGCAGTGTCGGGATGATGAGCAACAGCCGTCGAACGATATAGGCGTACATTAGCGCCCAGGGGTGAGTGTTGGGTTGCCCAAAAGACGGTAACCCAACCTACGCTGCGGTTTTGTCCGGCGATCCGTTTGGATAGTGATCGTCATCCCAGTCATCAGCGGCGCAGTGATAAAGCCCCGTCTTTATCCGAATCCAGCCACCAGGTGTTTGGAAAGCCGGTACCGTAGCGGGGCAGGGTGGCGGGACGGTCAAAGCGATTCCAATAACCAATACGGAAGGCGTCATTGTAGAACTGCGGAATCACATAATGTTGCCAGAGTAGTACCCGATCCAAGGCCCGGCTGGTCGCTTGCAGCGTGCCCAGATCTTGGGCATGAATAATCTGCTCGATCAACTCGTCGACCACCGGGTGTTTAATTCCGGCCATATTGGCTGAACCTTCGATATCGGCGGCCACCGAGCCGTAATACGAACGCAGTTCCGGCCCCGGCGGTGGAAAGAAATTCAAGCGCACGGTAATGATGTCGAAATCCCGCTCGTCGATGCGGCGTTCATACTGGGCGGAATCGACTTGACGAATGGAAGCATCAATGCCAATTCGGCGTAAATTGTTAATAAAAGGTGCAATAACCCGTTCGGAATCGGCCGATACGATCAAAAACTCAATCGTCATCTGCCGGCCATTACGCAGTAGTCGGCCATCCTGAAGTTGCCAGCCGGCCTCGCCGAGCAGTTGCAGCGCTTGGCGCATATGGTCGCGGATTTGACCGCTGCCGTCGGTGCGCGGCGGTTCAAATGCATCGGTGAAAACCTCGGCGGGTAATTGCTCCCGAAAGGGTTCCAGAATAGCGAGTTCTTCCGCACTTGGGGGCTGGCCGCCGACCCCAAAATCGGAATTAGGAAAGTGGCTGTTGGTGCGCACATATTGGCCATGCAGCACAGTGCGTTGTATGGCCTCAAAATCGAACAGCAGACCCAGTGCTTCGCGGGTGCGGACATCGTCAAATTGGGAACGGCGCAGGTTGAAAAAGAACGCTTGAATGCCTTGGGGGGCATGATCGGGCAGCGTCTCTATGATCATCTCGCCACGTTCAACCTGCGGGAGGTCATACCCGGTGGCCCAGCGGCGGGCGCTGTTTTCCATCCGATAATCAATTTCACCGGCTTTAAACGCTTCAAACATGACTTCCATATCGCGGTAATAGTCATAGCGGATGCGGGCAAAATTATGCAGGCCGCGATTGACCGGTAAATTCGCCGCCCAGTAATCCTCAACCCGCTCATAAGTGATCGAGCGACCGGCATCCAGACTGGCGATCCGATACGGGCCGCTGCTCAGGGGCGGTTCCAGAAAAGTCCGAGAAATATCCCGATCAGCCCAGTAATGGCGCGGCTCAGGCGCTAAGCTGGCGACTTTAATCAGCGGCTTCATATTATCGCGGGTTTTGAAACGGAATTTCAGGCGGTGATCGTCGAGCACTTCAACCGCCTCGACATCTTCGTAAAACGATTGCAGAAAGGGACGGCCATGCTCACGGATCACATTAAAACTGAATTCAAAATCGGCCGCGACAATCGGCGTGCCATCGTGATAGCGGGCCTCAGGTCGCAGATTAAAAATAATCCAGCTTTTATCGGCGGGGTACTCCACCGACTTGGCAATCAGTCCATAGACGCTGGCCAGTTCATCACCTGAACCCACCATCAGACTGTCCGAAGTCAAGCCAATACCCGCTGCCCAAGTGCCGCGCAGTACATAGGTATTCAGGCTGTCAAACGAGCCGAACGCACCGAGCACAATTGACCCGCCCTTGGGGGGCTGGGGGTTGGCGTAAGGCCAGTGGTCGATACCGTCTTGATACAGCGGCTGGCCAAATTCAGCCAGCGCCCAGGTGCGGGTAATCTCTTGATTTTCAGCGCTGGGAGCATGGGTCAGCAGCAGGGTCAGGCCAACGGTGAGCAGGATGCGCGGCATAGTCAGCACGAGGTATTCTCCAATCAGGCAACGAGGGTGTGGTTACTCAGCACGAATAGGTTACTATGGCTACTAGACCGGATGTGGACGGTCAGGTTCGCCGCATACAGGTTGTCGTTCGCTGTCACACTGGCGCACAATGTATCGATCAATCTTAAATCATGTTGCTCTGGACGCCCTTGCCATGACAGCGCCCAATACGGTAATTACCTGCCTTCAGCCCTTCGCCCCGGCCGACGTCACTCTCCTCGGTCAGCGCCTCATTGAAGCCAGTGCCGGTACAGGCAAGACCTACACCATCGCTGCGCTGTATTTACGCCTCGTCGTGGAAAACGGTTTACCGGTGGGACAGGTTTTGGTGGTGACCTTTACCAATGCAGCGACGGCTGAGCTGGCTGATCGCATTCGCCGCCGTTTAGCCGCAGCACGTCAGGCACTGGAGCAGTGTACCGATTTTACCAAGATAGATGACGAATTTCTTCGAAAATTAGCCCTGCGCTCTGCGTTGCAACCCGACGCGCTACGGCGGCGTTTGGATAATGCCCTGCGCGGTTTCGATGAAGCAGCGATCTTTACCATCCACGGTTTTTGTCAACGGGTGCTGGCGGATCGCGCTTTTGCCAGTGGTATGGCGTTTGAGACCGAGCTGGAGGTCGATTCCAGTGACCGCCTGAGCGAAATTGCTGCGGATTTCTGGCGACGCAATTTTTACCGCGCTGAGCCGTTGCTGGTCGATTGGTTATTAGCCAAAGGCTATACTCCCGAAAAGCTGCTCAATGAAATCCGACCGCATTTGGGTAAACCTTATCTGCAACTCCGTCAAACAGCCTTGGCACAGGATTTCCAGAGTATTGAACAGCGGTTTGGCTCGGCCTATGCCGCGCTGCGCACGACATGGGCAAGTGGCCGTGAACAGGTTGAAAAGTGCTTGACTGAGGCCATGCAGCAAGGGGTGTTGAAGGCCAATGCTTACAAAATCGCCTGGTTGCCCGATTGGCTGGAGCAGCTTGACCACTATCTGCAGCCCTTGCAAGCCAATCCCAATTTACCCAATAAATTCGAATGGTTCACCACGAAAAAATTGGCCGCCAGTACCAGAAAAAATCGTGTAGCCCCCCAGCATGAATGTTTTGAACACTGCCAGGCGCTGAGCCAAGCGCAGGTCGATTTGCAAGCCGCTTTTGAGTCGCGCTTGCATAACTTACGCGCGGAATTATTGCATTATGCCAACGAGCAGCTTGGCGTCCGCAAACAGCGCGATCAAAAGCAATCCTATGATGATCTGCTGCTGAACTTAGACCGCGCCTTGGACGATGCCACCTTAGGGCCACAGTTGGCTAACGCAGTACGCAAACGCTATCCGGCGGTGCTGATTGATGAATTTCAAGACACTGATCCCTTGCAATACGGAATTTTTCAGCGGATTTATGCGGATTCAGATTGCCCGCTGTTCTTAGTCGGCGACCCTAAACAGGCGATTTACAGCTTCCGTGGGGCGGATATTTTTGCTTACTTGCAAGCGCATCATCAGGCGCGCGAGCAATTAACCCTGACGCATAACTGGCGCTCTGCACCCGATTTAATTACAGCGGTCAACACGTTATTTGGCCAGCACCAGACACCTTTTTTATTGCCGGAAATCAGTTTTTATCCCGTGTCGGCAGCAGACAAAGCTGATACGCGCCATTTACGGATTGAAGGTGATGATCCGGTGCCCCTGCGGCTATGGTTTTTGCATGATGCCAGTGAACCTAAGCGGGGCGTACTGACAAAAGGCGTTGCCAATCCCTGGGTCGCCGAGGTGTGTGCTGCTGAAATTGCCCGCTTACTGAATCTGGCCACTGCAGGGCAGGCTTATTTGGGTGATCGACCTTTGTGCGGTGGTGATGTGGCAGTGTTGGTACGCACCCATGATGAAGGCACGCAAATTCGCCAGGCCCTGTTGGCACTGGGCATTCCCAGCGTCCAGCGCAGTCGCGACAATGTGTTGGTCACAGCGGAAGCTGAGCAATTGCAGCGCTTGCTGTCGGCCATCCTCAATCCGGCTCATGACGGTTGGATTCGGGCCGCATTGGCCACCGACTTGCTCGGTTTTGATGCCGCAGCGCTGCTGAGGTGTGAGCAGGATGAGCAGGCTTGGGAGCAACAGCTCAATGATTTTCTGGAGTTGCAGCAGACGTGGCAACGTCACGGGTTCGCACCGTTATTTCGGCAATTGTTGCGTCTCCGGGCAATTCCTGAACGCTTATTGGGTTTGGATGATGGTGAGCGGCGGCTGACGAATTTACTGCATCTCGGTGAGCTGCTGGCGGCGGCGGCGTTGCGTGAACGCTTGCTGCCCGAACCCCTGCTGAGCTGGCTGGCTGATCGGCGTCAGATTGTCACTAACCAGTTAGAAGAGCAGCAATTGCGTCTGGAAAGTGATGAGCAGTTGGTGCAGATTGTGACCTTGCATAAGAGCAAGGGCTTGCAATATCCGATTGTGTTTTATCCCTTTGGCTGGAGCAGTGGACAGAGTATTGACAAACAGACCGCCGTGCCTTTTCACGATCCTGAGTCGGATTATCAGGCGGTGCTGGATTTAGGTTCTGAACAACAACCTCGTGCTCGCGAACTGGCTGAGCGGGAGCGGCTGGCTGAGAACCTGCGTTTGCTGTATGTCGGCTTGACCCGTGCCGAACAGCGCTGCTATCTGGGTTGGGGCTTGATTAACACGGCTGAA
>SKOM01000085.1 GCA_007120095.1 Candidatus Competibacteraceae bacterium
GTGTTGGTATCCAGCACCCACATCAGAGCGTTTCCCGCTCGGTGTCGGTGTCTGTCCCGGCACGCAGCTCCTCCAGCGTGGGGAAGTCGTCCCAGCTTCCTGGAAGCTCCCGCACCGTGTCCGGCCAGTCGCCCACCAGTTTTTCCCGGATCACATTGGCAATCCACTTGCTCTTCGACAGCTTCATCAGCCGGGCATTGGCGATCATTTTCTGCTCAGTTTCATCATCCAGATAAATGGTGACCTGTCCCATGTTATTGGCCCCTTAAAAAATATATGTGTAATTATATGTTGATAAGGCAGAATGGATCAAGCCGGTGCAAGCACCTGCCAGGCGACAACAACCTTTAAAAGCTACCTCGAAAGAGAATAACTTGGGTCAAAAAGCTTGATATGTCGGATTACAGTGTGGTGGACGACAATCGGTATGCCCACCGATGAGCAGATTGCCCAGGTGACGGGATTCACCCTGACCGAAGTCAAGACGCTGCGCTCGACTCAAACGCACTGAACCTGTAGCTCCGAATAGCGTAGCGTATTCGGAGAAATGCGGGTTGACCTGCCACACGGGCTAAAACCGTGCCACCTCAAAACCCATTGCGCTTGCCGCATTGGCCATTACTGCATCGGCAGTAGCGAGCTGGTCAATTCCTGCATGTACCGCCACAACCAGATGCACAGCGTCGAGCGTGCGCAGTGGATGTTCTGGATAACGGCTGATGAGGTTGCACGCTTCGTTGTAACGTGCATCGGTCACCGGATACCGTTGCAACCATCCGCGATCTATGTCTTCCACGAAGGCTGCAAAAAGCAGGGATTCCAGTTCGAGTGTCAAATCGCCCATGCGCCGCCGCCGACTTAACAGCGACCGCATTTCTGTGCAAGTGAGACTACTGACTACAGCGACATCTAACCCCTGAAGATAGTCAACAAAGGACTCAGAATGGAGCTCGTTTAGATACCACTTCGCCAGTGCACTGGTATCGAGATAAGCACGTTGCTCAGCGCCCATCGCGCTCAGCACGAATCAAAGCCGCCGATGGGGTGTGGAGCTGCGCCATGCGTTGCCGCAGATCGGCATGATCCGGGCACTTGCGCTGCTGCGGTATCGGCAGCAGCCGTGCGATGGGCTTACCTCGCCGACTGATGATGATTTCCCCCGCTTCATTAACCAACTCATCGAGTCGGCCAATATGGGCACGCATTTCTCGGATGCTGAGTTCTTTCATTGAATTCGCCTAATTGTGCTGCAATGATCAAAATTGGAGCACAGGCAAACATACAACGCAATGGTGAAATCCGCTATTGCGCCGGATGGCCACCACATTCGCAAACCGTTCCAGCGCATAGCGCGTAGGGCGATGGCCCGCGCACCCAGCGCTGCCCGAGGAACCGTCGGTGCATTTCCGCTGACCGACGGCCAATGCATGCATTAGCCTGAGCGAACTGCTGGCCAGCAACCGCCCGTTTCAAACCATCTCACTGCCCGAACAGCCACTGCCAGGGGAATACCAGCACCAGCAATACAATCAACCCCAAAGCGGCGAGATTGACCAAAACCCCGGCGCGTACCATCTGCGCCACACTCAGCATACCACTGCCGAAAATGATCGCATTGGGCGGTGTGGCTACTGGCAACATGAACACACAGGACGCCGCCAGGGTCGCGGGTAATAACAGCCACAGCGGGGCGATGCCAAGGGTTGCGGCCAAGCCCGCCAGCAGCGGCAGAAAAGTCGCCGTTGCCGCCGTGTTGCTGGTGAAATGGCTGATGGCATTCACCAATAACGCCACCAGGGCGATGAGCACTACAAGGGGCAGTTGACCGGGGGCTAACACCTGTTCTGCCAGCCAATTCGCCAGACCGCTGTCACCGATGGCCGCACCGAGGCTGAGTCCACCGCCAAACAACAGCAGTACCCCCCAGGGCAGTTCACGCGTCGCATTCCAATCGAGCAAAAACCGCCCCCGGCGCCAATCGCTGGGAATCATGAACAAGAGAATACCCGCGCACATGGCAATGCCCGCATCGCTCAAGTGTACCCCTTCGGGCAGACGCTGTTCCAACCAGGGGCGAAGCATCCACGCCAGGCCGGTCAACACAAACACCGTGCCCGCACCGATTTCCGCGCGACTGGGGCGACCGAGTTTGGTGTTTTCGGTAGCCAACATCGCAGCGACACCGGGGATGGGGTTGGCAGGGACACGATAACTGACCCGGGTTAACAGCAGCCAGATGATGACCAAGAGCGTAAGCGATAGCGGTAAACCTAGGATCATCCATTGAGCAAACCCGATCTGGATGTCGTGCTGCTGGCTTAAATGCGCTGCCAGCAGGGCATTGGGTGGGGTACCGATTAAAGTCGCTACACCACCGACTGAGGCTGAAAAGGCGATGGCCAGCAGCAGGGCTGGGGTAAAGGTATCGGTATCGTCTTGGCTGCCGCCAATCGGGCCAAGCAGGGTAGCTACCGACAGGGCGACCGGCAGCATTAATGCGGCGGTTGCCGTGTTGCTGACCCACATGCTGAGGCCGGCGGTAGCCAGCATAAATCCGGCAATCAACCGATCAGGTCGATCCCCCGAGATGCGCACAATCGCCATGGCCAGGCGTCGGTGTAGACCGGAATGTTGCAAGGCCAGGGCGAGCAAAAACCCGCCCAGAAATAGGAAAATGATCGGGTTGGCATAGGGAGTCGCCACGGTTTGGATATCCGCCACACCCAGCAGTGGCAATAAAGGCAACGGCAGCAGTGCAGTGACGGCCGTCGGCACGGCTTCAGTCACCCACCATATCGCCATCAATAGGGTCAGTGCGGCTACCCGCCAGGCAGCAGGGTCCAATCCTTGCGGTGTGGGCAGCAGCAGCAGCAGCACAAACAGCGCAGGGCCAAGCAATAAACCGCCGAGACGACGGTTAGGCAAAACGTCGTGTTGAGTCATGGCAATAACTTTAGGGGTTCTGTACGGTTCGCAATGGATAAGGCGGGGTCATGGCATGTGGTAAGCCGCCCATGAATTAACGGCGAATGGCGTATTTAAGGCTGCACGGCTGTCGGTACTGCGCCGGGCTGATCGTATAGTGATTGTGGGCAGAAGAGTGAAACGGTAACATCATAGATTCGTCTTTTGTGGAGAGTGTTATGCTATCTCAGTTGCGTGTCGAGCGCACCCCGATGAGCCGCTGGTCGGAAGTCGATTGGGCTAATCTCGGGTTTGGCGGTGTTTACGCCGATCACATGTTTACCTTGGATTATCGCGATGGTGTCTGGTGCAACCCGCAGATCCGCCCTTATGGCCCGTTACAACTGGCACCCGGTGTGGCCAGTTTGCACTATGGTCAGACGGTGTTTGAGGGGCTTAAAGCATTTCGTGGTCGCGACGGGGTGATCCGTTTGTTTCGACCGGATGCCAATGCTCGGCGTTTAGCGCAGTCCTGCGAGCGCCTGTGTATGCCACCGTTACCAGAGGGTTGGTTCGAGGCCGCTATTGAAGCCCTGGTGGCTGTTGATCAGGCGTGGATTCCCTGCGGGCCGGGGGAGTCGCTGTATATTCGACCGCTGATGATCGGCACCGAAGAGCACCTTGATGTGCGACCCTCGCGTGAATTTCGCTTCATCATCATGACCGCGCCGGCACGGATTTATTTTAAGCCCAGTGGTCAAGGCGTGGCCTTGCAGGTTCAAGAACAGTATACCCGCGCCGCACCTGGCGGAACGGGCTTTGCCAAAACCGCTGGCAATTACGCCGCCAGCTTGCTGCCCGGTCAGCACAGTCATGCGGCGGGTTATGATCAGGCGCTCTGGTTGGACGGTGTCGAGCACCGCTATGTTGAGGAAGTCGGACAGATGAATATTTTTTTCCGCTTCGCTGATGGCGTGGTGACTCCCCCGTTGCGCGGTACCATCCTGCCCGGTGTGACCCGCGATAGTATTTTGACCTTGCTGGCGGAACAGGGCATAGCCTGTGAACAGCGCCTGTTGTCCATCGATGAGGTGATTGCCGGCATTGAGTCGGGTACACTCCAAGAAGCCTTCGGTGCTGGTACGGCCTCGGTGGTGGCACCGATTGGGCGCATCGGTTATCAGGGGCGTGA
>SKOM01000197.1 GCA_007120095.1 Candidatus Competibacteraceae bacterium
CTAGCAGATAGCCGAGTTGCAGCCCCATGACGGCCAGAGCCGTGGGCGCGACATTCTTGATGACATGAAGGAAGATGCGCATCTCGTCCAGCCCCTTGGCACGCAGCGCCTCGATAAATTCATGCGCCAGGATATCGGCAACCATGGCGCGCACTGTGCGCGTCACTACTCCCATGGGAATCACCGCAAGGGTCACGGCCGGCAGGATCAGGTGGCGCAGATAAGCCCACTCAAAGGCCCAGTCACTGGAACTGCCCGGCCCGGCTCCCGAAGAAGGCAGCCAGTTCAACTCGACCGAAAAGATGATCACCAGCAGCATCCCCAGCCAATAATGCGGGATACTCACGCCGCCCACTGCAAAGCTGGTGACCAGGCGATCCAGCCAAGTGCCCTGGTAGTAGCCGGCCAAAGTGCCGAAGACGGCACCCAGGGTGAAGCCGATCAGTGATGCTGCCAGAGCCAGTATCAGGGTGTTTTTCAGGGCGCTGAACACCTCGGTGGTGACAGCACGCCCATTGGCCGCCGACATGCCTAGATCGCCCTGCACAGCCCGACTCAACCATAGCCCGAACTGCTCGGGCAGAGGACGATCGAAGCCGTAGGCGCGTCGCACCATCTCCACCACTTCGCTGGGCGCTTCGGGTGAAACGACCGCATCCATGGGATCGCCCGGCGAAAGATGCACCAGCGAAAAGCAGAAGAAGCTGACTGCTAGGGTAATGGGGATGACGTAGAGGATCCGCTTGAGGAAGTAGGTGTTCATTTCGCCTCCTGGTTAGCAGCGGCCCGATTGCAAGCCGGGCCGCCTATGGCAACCTACTCCTCAATATAGACCGGGGTCAGGTCTTGGAACCAATTCTTGGACTGGATAAAGCCCTTGACCCGCGGCTGCATGGCACGCGGCCCGACATCGTGAGCCACCCAGAGCCAGGCAGCGTCGTCAACCAAGCGTGTATGGAATTCGGCAAGGATGGCGTCCTGTTTCTCCTGATCGAAGGTGAGCCGCGCCTCATCCAGCAGACGATCATACTCGGGATCATCCATATAGCCCCAGTTGAAGCCATTCGGCGGTGCCATGCTGGAGTGCATGAAGCGGTAGAAAGCCGCGAAGGGATCGAGCCAACCAAAGGTGATATTGATGGCGTGCGCATCGCGGCTGCTGGGATCTTTGGCGCCCCGGCGCCAGTTGGGGAACAACGACTCCCAGTCCAGCACCTCGAACTCCAGGGCAATACCGACATCGGCCAGGTTTTGCTGGATGTACTCGTTCATAGCCAGCGGCTGCATCTGCCCGGAGCCGGAAGTCGAAATCAGTACCTTGATATTCACTGGGTTATCCGGTCCGTAACCGCTTTCAGCCAGCAAGCGGCGTGCTGCTTCAGGATCGTAGCGGGTTGCGAATTCCGGCTCGCCATACCACGTGTGATCCGGCGTCACGATGCCCGCCGCAGGCACCATAAGGCCGCCCAGCAGCACTTCCAGCCCTTCACGATCCACCGCCAGATTGGCCGCCTTGCGTACATTGATATCATTCCAGGGACTACCCTCCAGGCGTGAGAACTGATAGGGCCAGGTGTGCGGATAAGGGTTGCTGGTGATCGTCATGCCGCGGGATTGCATGCGTGGGATGGCATCGGGTGCCGGCGTCTCGATCCAGTCCACTTGATCAGATAGCAGCGCCGAGGTCCGCGAGCTGGATTCCGGCATGGGAATCAATTCGATGCGATCCAGCCGGGAGATACGGTTTTCATCCCAATAGTTTGGGTTAGGCTCCAGAATCGCCCGTTCGCGGGGTACCAGTCGAGTCAGTTGAAAAGGCCCGGTGCCCGAGGGCTGGCGGGCAAATGCATCCCAGTCACCTCCCAGAGCTTCCCACTGCGCGGGGCTAGAAAACAACAGGAAAGTCAGCTGATAGGGAAACCAGGCATCAGGCGTGCTAGTGGTAAACTGGATAGTGTAGTCGTCAATTTTTTCATATTCGTCCATGGAGGGGATGCGACCACGCACATTGCCTGCCTGGCGAGCGTCAAACTGAAGCGAATCCTCATCGTAGACCTTATCCAGATTCCAGATCGCGGCATCGGCGTTCCACTTGCTCCCGTCATGAAAGGTAACGCCTTCACGGAGCTTAAAGATCCAGATGCGGGTATCGTCCGGATCCACTTCCCAGGACTCCGCCAGACCGGGGGTCAAGCCGCTGACGTCTTCCGCCGAGGACATGTCCCAGTTGATCAGCGCGTCATAGACCGTATACCCCAGAAAACGATATCCCTCAAAACCGCTGTCCGGCTGGCCGGTAGTCAGGGGAATATCAGAAGCGGTCATGGCAATGCGTAACACCTGCTCGGCGGAAAATGCCGGTGGTGTCGCCATCACCGCCAGCCCAGCCGATACTAGGGCAATATGCCCGGTTTGACGCAGAGCCTGCACCATCGTCTTGTATACCATGTTTACATCACCTCTAAGCTTGATATCATCACCAGGCGGATAAAATCGCCCGGTCTCGCTTCTGAATGATGCAATCAAGGTGCCAGAATTGAGATAAACGCTGACAATATGACCATCAGTGCTAAGAAATCATATATACAAAATAAAAAAACTTTGTATACAACAGGGTGTTCAAAACATGGGAAGTTGCCTCGATCAATACCAAGGTCTAAGCACTATTGATGCCTAGCCAACGGAGAAAGGCAGCGCCAGGAAGCTGTGGAGCGCGACATCAGTGCCTTAACGCACCAAAGTGTGACATCAAACGGTCAGAATGCATCATAATAGTGCGTCGATCAGGTATTGAAAATGCGGTGCAGGTCAGGGGCTTCGTCATCGTCCTCCTCCACCGACAGTGAGGCTTCAATCGCCTTGAGGTGGCGCTGCATTAAGGCAGCAGCACGCTCGCCGTTACCGGCTTCCAAGTAGCCGATCAGATCCTCGTGATCATGGGATTCACAGCCCAGATGGCCAGGATTGCCGTAGACAGCCAAGATCAGCGAGGAACGCAGACAGAGGCGATTAACGAAATCCGCCAAGGTGGCGTTGTCGGAAATCTGCGCCAGTCGGTGATGAAAGATGGCCGAGAGCCGAATAGCCGCACTCTGCTCGCCTTTTCTCAGCAGTTCCCGCTCGTGGCTGGCCAAGGCACGCAGTGCATCGATATCGGCTTGGGTGATCCGCCGGGCGACTTCGGGCATCAGGCCGCACTCCACCATCTGACGGGCATCGAAGACGTCTTTGGTTTCATCGACCGTTGGCCGGGTGACCCGGGCACCGCGTCTTGGTGCCAGGGTGACCAGTTGCTCCAGCGCCAGACGCTGCAATACCTTGCGAATGCCGGTACGGCTGACGCGAAACACCTCGGCCAGCGCATCTTCGCGCAGCCGGGCACCGGGTTTGAGCCGGTGCTCAATGATGGCATCACTGATGGCATGGTAGATAGCCTGATCACGTTCGTCACCACTTTTTATCGGGCGTATGGCCGAAAAGGGAGGCTGCTTGCTCAAGGGGTATCTCCAGATCGTTTAAATCCAGCGCCATGCCGGTATGGCTGCGCCATTCCTCAGCACCTTGCCTGATATAGTGCTGACCCCGCGCCAGCACTGTCCATAACCGTGCCACTGCCTCTTGAGCGGCGGGCGAGACTGTGCCATCCAAGGTGCGAACCCAGACACCAATGCTCAGTGCTACCAGCGGTTGTCCGACCCGCGCTGCCAGACGCTCTTCGCGTTCAACCCAACGACGTAGGCCGGGATTAGCCTGTAAAGTCGCCCTCGGATTCAGTAAATCGCAGCCACGAGTGCTGAGCACATCATTACGATAGTGCAGCACTAAGGCAGTGAGGCGTCCCAAATCTTCGTCCGAGGACTGATCCAGAGCTGCCGCGAAGTCATGAATACGCGCCACCAGGCGAGCTTGAGCATAGCCTTTAAAGCGGCTGATCAGTGGGGTCAGCATTTTATCAGCCATTCCCGCTCTGAATCGAGTTAACTTTATGAATTTTCAATAATTGTCCCTCAAAGCATTACGAAAAAATCGACCAAAATATATATTTTATTCATATGCTTAAGTCATGAACGGGAA
>SKOM01000267.1 GCA_007120095.1 Candidatus Competibacteraceae bacterium
TCAATTACGCGAACTGCAAGCCCGGCTGCATGAACTGCAAGGCGAAAACCCGCTGATGTTACCTAGCGTCGATGCCCAGGCGGTGGCCTCGGTAGTCGCTGACTGGACGGGCATTCCTGTCGGGCGCATGGTGCGCAATGAGCTGGAAACCGTGCTGAATCTGGCCGCCATCATCAAGCGCCGCATCATCGGTCAGGATCATGCCCTGGAGATGATTGCCCGACGGATTCAGACCTCTCGCGCCAGTCTGGACAATCCTAATAAACCCATCGGGGTATTCATGCTGGCCGGTTCCTCGGGGGTCGGTAAAACCGAAACTGCGCTGGCACTGGCTGAAGTGCTTTACGGCGGCGAGGACAATGTCATCACCATCAATATGAGCGAATTCCAAGAGGCTCATACCGTTTCGACACTCAAAGGCGCACCTCCCGGTTATGTCGGCTATGGCGAGGGCGGGATTCTCACCGAGGCGGTACGGCGCCGACCTTACAGTGTGGTGTTACTCGATGAGGTCGAAAAAGCCCACCCGGATGTGCATGAGATCTTCTTCCAGGTCTTCGACAAGGGTTGGATGGAAGACGGGGAAGGACGTTACATTGATTTTAAAAACACACTGATTTTGCTGACCACCAACGTCGGTACTGATCTGATCATGAGCTTGTGTAAAGACCCGGATCTGATGCCGGAACCGGAAGGTATTGCCAAAGCCCTGCGCGAGCCGCTGCTGAAAGTCTTCCCCCCTGCCCTGCTCGGACGTTTGGTGGTCATCCCCTATTATCCGCTGACTGATGAAATCATTGCCGAGATCACCCGTCTGCAACTGGGTCGGATTGCTAAACGGGTACAAGCGAATCATAAAGTGCCGTTCGAATACAGTGATGAGGTCGTCAAACTGATTGTCAGCCGCTGTACTGAAGTGGAATCGGGCGGGCGGATGATCGATGCCATCCTCACTAACACCATGCTGCCCGCCATCAGTCAGGAGTTCTTAGGGCGGATGATTGCAGGCAAACCGGTGGAGCGGGTACAGGTCATTGTCGAGAATGATGATTTTGCCTATTCGTTTGGGTGATTGTTACACAGGCCCATAATCTCAAGGGACTGGATGGCGTTCAAATATCGTGAAAACGCAAATAGTTCATGGTGGAATACAATTACAGTTTTACTGTATTTCTGCTGAACTACAGGAATTTGGGTGATCGGGACGAACGACTATTTTCATGTCTGGAAAACATGAGCGAATGGCTATAAGTAGGCGTTGCACAAATTCTCCAAGGCGTTTGATCAACTCCCAAATCGCGAATTCCAGCCCAACTGGCCCAGCTCGTTGCGGATTAAGGCCATAGACGGGGCACCCGGTATCTGGGAAATGACCTGGAGTTTCTCCGGATCGGACGGAAGAGCCACTTGGGAATGGTGTACATATGGATGTTTCCCGCTTGTGGCTCATGGAGGATGCAGCACAACCCGTTATGGGGTAGAGGGAACTTAATGCAGGGGGTCTGAATGTTTACACTCCGTGTAGAGTTACCAAATTTTGATCATAACCGGCAACGCGGCTGCTGCCTAGTAAGGTAGACTATCACCATCCCGAATAAAGTGAGAACCTGTTGTGAGCACCGTCCCCACCCCATCCAGCTCCGAGCGTTTAATCGGCCTGTGGCTACTCATCTGTTGCTTGGTTCTGCTGGCCTTAATCATGCTCGGAGGCGCGACTCGCCTGACCGGTTCGGGTCTGTCAATGGTGGATTGGCGTCCGATCACTGGAATATTGCCCCCCTTAAATGATCAAGCGTGGCTGCGGGTGTTTGAGATGTATCGCGCCAGTCCAGAATATCAGCACATCAATCGCGGCATGTCGCTGGCGGAATTTAAATTTATTTTTTGGTTTGAATATGCCCACCGGGTATTAGCCCGTTTTCTTGGTTTACTTTTCATCGTACCCCTGGTGTGGTTCTGGCTGCGTGGCCAGATTCCAAGCCGCCTGCGCTGGCCGTTGCTGGGGCTGCTGGCTTTAGGTGCCGCGCAAGGTTATCTGGGCTGGTATATGGTGCAAAGCGGCCTGGTGGATGAACCTCGGGTCAGCCAGTACCGTCTGGCGGCTCATCTAGGGCTGGCTTTAGTGATTTATGCCGGGATGTTGTGGTTGGCAGTGCGCTTGCTGTGGCCACGACAAGCCCCTTCTGAGGCGCACAACCGCCCACGGGTGTTTCTGCTATTGCTGGCGTTCACCGGCATCACTATTCTTTCAGGCGCTTTCGTAGCGGGTCTGAAGGCAGGGCTGATTTACAATACGTTCCCGTTGATGGGTGATGACTGGGTGCCGCCGGGGCTGTGGGCGCTGCAACCGGCCTGGATTAATCTGTTCGAGAACCCGACCACCGCCCAGTTCAATCACCGGCTATTGGGCCTCAGCACGCTGGTTCTGGTACTGCTAATCACCGGGCTGGGTCTGCGCCATACCACCACGCCGGGTCAGCGCGGAGCGCTGTACGCCCTGCTCGCACTGACCAGCCTGCAAGTCCTCCTCGGCATCACGGCGCTGTTGCTGCATGTGCCGGTCGTCATCGGTACTTTGCACCAGGGCGGTGCTGTGCTGTTATTAAGCGCTGTCTTGGTGGTCGGCCATACCTTCACCCCGATTACGGCACCGAGGTTTAATTCGTTAACAGCGTCCTAAAACGCTTAGACCAAACTCTGCGGCTGGCGGCCACCGGGTCGTTGCTGTTACTGATCGGCGTGTTGCTGGCCAATATTATCGCTCGCTACAGCCTGGGCGGGGCGCTGGTCTGGGCGCAAGAAGCGGCCATCTGGCTGTTCATTGCGTTAATTTTTCTAGGCATGCCTTTAGCGCATCGTCACCGCCAACATCTGGCCTTGACCGTGTTCATCCATCGCCTGCCCACCCCGCTGCGGCATGGCAGCGTCTTGTGCGTCGATGCAGTCGTGACATGTGTGACCTTTATGCTGTTGTTCGGTGGTGTGGATCTGATCACCCGAATCGGCGGCATCAGCCCAGCGCTGGGGATACCGCTGTGGTTGAAATTTGCGCTGATTCCGCTCAGCGCCGGCATCAGTGTGCTGTACATCGCGAGTCGTGGGATAGACAGTGACCAGCCGCTGTGGCATGGCCCGGTCGCCTTACTCAGCGGCGGGCTGCTGTATCTCGCCGTCCAGCCACAGGGCTGGCTCAGCCTGGCTACTGATTCAGCCAGTCTGGTCATGCTGCTGGCTTTTGCCGTCACGCTACTGCTGGGGGTACCCGTGGCCTTCGCCATGTTGTTTGCGGTTTTGGTCTCTGGGTTGAGTACTCCGCTGTTACCGCCGGCCGCGCTGGTGCAAAATCTGGTCAATGGCGTGGGTAAATTCCTGCTGCTAGCGATACCCTTATTTCTCACTGCCGGTGCACTGATGAATGCCGGGGGGCTGTCGCGGCGTTTGCTGGATTTTGCCTTCAGCCTCGTCGGCCATTGGCGCGGTGGTTATGGTCAAGTCAGCGTGGTGTCCAGTCTATTGTATGGGGGAATTTCAGGGTCGTCGTATTCTGAGGCCGCCCTGAGTGCCAAATTGCTGGTGCCGCAAATGATCCGTCAGGGTTATTCACCCGCGTTTGCCTGTGCCATCACCGCCAGCTCGGGCATTTTACCCAACCTGATTCCGCCGTCCATTGCCTTGTTGATAGTAGCCGCCGTGGCGAATTTATCCGTAGCGGCTTTGTGGTTTGCCGGGATCGGGCCGGGGGTGCTGATCGCCTTATGCTTGATGCTGGCGGTTTATTGGCATGCGCCGCGACAGGGGGCAACCCCACGGGCAACGCTGGGGCAGATAGCCCGCAGCGGTCTGCATGTGCTCCCGGTGTTAGCGCTGGTGGGAATTATTCTTGGCGGCATCCGCTTTGGCCTGGTGACGCCCACTGAGGCCGGGGTGTTAGCCGTGGTGTATGCGGGGTTTCTCGGTCTGGGGGTTTATCGGGAATATGGGTGCAAAACCTTATATCGTGCGCTCAGCCAGGCCGCACAGGATGCCGCTTTGGTGGGCCTGCTCATCGGTGCCGCCGCA
>SKOM01000135.1 GCA_007120095.1 Candidatus Competibacteraceae bacterium
CCCGATCCGGGAACGGCCCGACCATGACCCGCTGCAATTCAGCGGCGTGCAAGGTGGGTGAGGCGGCCAGCATCAGACCGACCGAGGTGGTCAAGATAGCGTGGATAAGCCACCCAAGGGGTGATGAGTCGTGTGTGCGGATCATCCCATAGACTACGGCATCAGGTTATGCACAAGGTTGATTGAGAGCTTGGGGACGCTTAGGCGTCCCCAGCGAGATACAGAGAGCACAGAACCGCCTCAGTAACCGGGCAAACTCAACACTTGCAGCTCAAGTTCACTGCGGCGGTTTTGAGCACGACCCGCAGGAGTGCGATTGCTGGCGATGGGCGAGTGCTCGCCCATGCCGTGGATTTCGAGCATTCGGGTGTTCACGCCCTGGCTGTCAAGGTAGCGCGCTACAGCCGCAGCGCGGCGTTCGGACAGCCCTTGATTGTAATCAACCCGACCGACACTGTCGGTGTGGCCGACAATCCGGCCACCCAGCACGCGGCCGTTATAGCCCATGCCGTAATGCGGTTGAAATTCAGCCACTCGATTCAGCAGGGTATCCAAGACCTGAGTGCCTACGGGACGTAGTGCGCTGCTGCCCGAATCAAACAGCGTGGTCACGGCCATGGTGCGGTGTACCCCGTGCTGCACCATCGGTTGGGGGGTGTAATGGATGACCGGATGCACACCATAGCGGGTGACAAAATGCTCATTGGCAGGTGCGGTAGCCGTCCACAGTAAGGCTAAAGTCGCGGCGAAGACCGTCAAACGGGTGATCGACATCATAATGATCCTCAACAGTAACAGGGGTAAATACATTAGGTCAGTGTAATACAACTTAACGGAAATATGAGCGATTCTTGTCGGTGGCCGGTGCAAAAATGCAAAGTATAGCCATTCGCTCTGTTTTCCAAACATGAAATAGTCGTTCGCCCTGATGAGCGTGGTGTAGGGGCGGTTCGCGAACCGCCCCTACAGCCTATATTCGATCCGCGGTCGTCCATGGAGGCACTGTTCCCATGTTTGGATAGTTCATCAAATGGCTATATTATAGCGGCTCAATGGGTTAATCGGCTACGCAAATGCCGCAGTACGCTGCGAGTCTCCGGGCGAATCCCACGCCACAGGGCAAATGACTCGGCCGCCTGTTCGACCAACATGCCCAGGCCATCCCGGATCCACGCCGCGCCCTCGGCCTGCGCCCAACGCATAAACGGCGTGGGGTGTGCGGCATACATTAAATCATAAGCGCCGCTACCGCTGTGAATCATCCCGGCGGGCAGGGCCGGACATTGGTTATCCAGGCTGGCAGCGGTGGCATTGATCAGCAGATCAAACCGCTCTCCGGCCAGGTCAGCCAAACCGCAGCCGCTCACTGATCCCAGATCGCTAAACCGGGCGGCGAGCTCGGTGGCTTTGCTGGCGGTGCGATTGGCCACCATGATCGCGGCAGGTTGCGTGGCCAGCAGCTCGGCTAACACCCCGGCGGCGGCTCCCCCGGCACCGATCACCACAATCCGCTGGCCTTGCAGGGTGCAGCCCTGATTGACCGTTAAATCACGCAGCAGCCCCGGCCCGTCAGTGTTATCGCCATAGACCCGATCACGATCCAGCACCAGAGTGTTGACCGCCTCGGCGCGGGCAGCGCGCTCGCCATGCCGCTCGGCATAATGCCAGGCGTCCGGTTTAAACGGCACCGTGACATTGACGCCTTTGCCGCCGGCGGCGCGAAAATCATCCACTGTTTGAGTAAAGCCATCCAGCGGTGCCAGTAGTGCTGTGTAGCTTAAATCCTGACCGGTTTGCACGGCAAACGCAGCATGGATACGCGGCGACTGGCTGTGGCTGATGGGATGGCCCACCACCGCATAGCGATCGGTCATCACTTCGCCTCATGCAACCAAGTGGCGGCCTGTTTAGCGAAATAGGTTAAAATTCCGTCAGCTCCCGCCCGTTTAAAGCTCAGCAGGGCTTCCATAATCACGGCTTTTTCGTCCAGCCAGCCATGACGGGCCGCCGCCATCAACATCGCGTATTCGCCGCTGACCTGATAGGTAAACGTGGGTACGCCGTAGTGGTCTTTAACCCGGCGGACGATGTCCAAATACGGCATACCGGGTTTGACCATCACCATATCCGCCCCTTCTTGCAGATCCAGCCCGACTTCACGCAGTGCCTCATCGCTGTTGGCAGGATCCATCTGGTAGCTGTATTTATTGCCGCCGCCGAGATTGCCCGCCGAGCCGACCGCATCGCGGAACGGGCCGTAGAAGCTGGAAGCGTATTTGGCCGCATAGGAGAGGATGCGGGTGTGGGTATAGCCGGATTCTTCCAGGGCCTGGCGGATGACGCCGATGCGGCCGTCCATCATATCGGAGGGAGCGACGATATCCGCACCCGCCTCGGCGTGGGAAAGCGCTTGGCGCACCAGTACGGCGACCGTTTCATCGTTGAGTACATAGCCGCTGTCATCGAGCAGGCCGTCTTGGCCGTGGCTGGTAAACGGATCCAGCGCCACATCGGTAATCACGCCTAGGTTCGGGTAATGTTGCTTGAGTGCGCGCACACAGCGCTGGGCCAGCCCGTCGGGATTATAGGCTTCGCGGGCGTCCAGCGATTTGGCCTCCAGCGGGGTTACCGGAAATAAAGCCACGGCAGGAATGCCCAGGGCCTCTATGGCTGCGGCTTCTTCCAGTACCAGGTCGATGCTGAGGCGTTCCACCCCCGGCATGGAGGGCACGGCCTCGCGCTGGCCGCTGCCTTCCAGTACGAACAGCGGTAAGATTAAATCCGCAGCGGTTAATGTATTTTCCCGCATCAGGCGGCGCGAGAATACATCGCGGCGCATCCGGCGCGGGCGGGAATAGGGGTAGGTGCTGTTGATAATTTGAGGTTGGGTCATCGGTGTGATTGCTCCGCAGTAAATGGCGGGCATTATCGCACAGATGCGCCGGATTGGCCTCAGCGCCAGGGTGTTGTCAGTGAAGCGGCTTGTTGCACGGCACAAGAAAATGCGCCTGCGCCTGCGGTTGTGGGCGAGCGGGCGGATGGCAGTGTCTGCGGTTGCGCCCGGCGGCTGGAAAACCGATAGCCCACACCGCGCACGGATTGAATCAAACGGTGATACCCGGAGCTTTGCAGCGCTTTGCGTAAGCGCCGAATGTAAACATCCACTGTGCGCGCATCGATATCGGTAACTCGCCCCCAGACCTGTTGCAGCAACTGATGGCGAGTGTAGGCCTGATCGGGATTAGCTATGAAAAACGCCAGCAGCCGGAACTCGGTTGGCCCCATATGCAGGGTTTGATCGCGTACACTGACGCGGTGACTCACTTGGTCGAGGAGTAACTCGCCCATGCGTAGGCGGGTGGCCTGACCCTCAGCCGTGTTGAGGCGCAACATAGTGCGGATCCGGGCCAGCAGCTCATGGGTGGAAAACGGCTGGGTGAGGTACACATCGACAGTGTGGTTTAAGCTTAAGAACTGATGTTCCGGCTCGATATCATCGGTTAATACGATCATAGGAGTGGGGGGACGCTGTGAAGGCTGTTGCCATTCCTGGCAAAGTTCGGGTGCATCGGGCGTATCCCAATCGAGCAGCACGAGATCAGGCTCTATCGCGGTGAGTTGAGCCCGAGCATCATCACTGTCTGCTGCCTCCATGATTCGGTAGCCGAATTCACGCAGGGCAAAACATAACAATTCACGCAGAGGTTGATCGCTTTGAATGATTAGAATCGTGGCTGTCATCGGTGGTCAATCTTATAGCTAAGAATGGCTATGACGGACTATACCGGGTGCATGTTACAAGCCGATGGCAGCCGCTGGGTTTCTGGTTGAACACCGACCCTACAGCAAGCTTGCAAGGCTAACAATAAGCCTTGCTTTGGCGTTAAGGTCGAGTTTTCAAGTCTTGCTGAGTGCCTGCAGATCGAGGAGCCGATGTGGCTTGAATCGTAGTAGTTTGTCGGGCGCGTTGATCGGAAAACCGATAACCTATACCCCGCACGGACTGGATCAACAGGTGATAACCGTAAGGCTGTAAAGCTTTGCG
>SKOM01000034.1 GCA_007120095.1 Candidatus Competibacteraceae bacterium
AATGTAAACATGGTGGTATCGCTGATTGCGCCGATTGCGATGGAAGAGGGACTACGGTTTGCGATTCGCGAGGGCGGACGTACGGTCGGTGCCGGCGTCGTGGCCAAAATCATTGAGTAAAAATATGGCTAACCAACGTATTCGGATCCGTCTCAAGGCGTTTGATCATCGCTTGATCGATCAGTCAGCGCGAGAAATTGTGGAAACAGCGCGGCGGACTGGCGCTCAGGTCAGGGGCCCAATTCCTCTGCCGACAAAGAAGGAGATGTTCACTCTGCTGATATCGCCACATGTCAACAAAGATGCTCGCGATCAGTATGAGATCCGTACCCATAAGCGTTTGATGGACATCGTCGATCCTACGGACAAGACAGTCGATGCATTAATGAAATTGGATTTGGCAGCTGGTGTTGACGTTCAAATCCGATTGAATTAACTGAAATTATTCTAAGCGATGAGGGGTGCCGCCCCTCCTCTCGCAACTACATAACAAGGTAACTTTGCAAATGGCACTGGGATTAGTAGGTCGTAAAGTCGGCATGACCCGGCTCTTTCAGGATGATGGCAAGTCAGTCGCCGTCACTGTCGTTGCTGTAGAACCCAACCGAGTTACACAGATTCGTACCCCTGAAATTGACGGTTACCGTGCGGTTCAGGTTACCACTGGCCAGCGTAAGCCGCAGCGTGTTACTGCGCCGATGTCTGGTCATTTTGCCAAGGCCGGCGTTGCTCCTGGTCGTGGTCTTTGGGAATTTCGTCTTGGTGATGGCGAGCAGCAAGCGTTTGCTATCGGCAATGAGCTGGATGTGAGTTTTTTCACCTCCGGTCAAAAAGTCGATGTCACAGCAACCACTATTGGCAAGGGCTTCGCCGGTGGTATTAAACGCCACAATTTTTCGGGGCAGCGCAGTACCCACGGTAACTCGCGTGCGCACCGTGTAGGCGGATCAATCGGTCAAAACCAAACGCCTGGGCGAGTATTTAAGGGCAAGAAAATGGCAGGTCACATGGGCAATGTGCGCTGCACTACTCAGAATCTGGAACTGCTGCGGGTTGACAGTGAGCGCGGCCTGTTGCTGATCAAGGGCGCGGTGCCCGGAGCTAAAGGTGGTGATGTCATTGTACGTCCCGCAGTTAAGGCTAAAATCTAAGGAGGCAGCATGGAAATTCAAGTCATCAGCTCCGACGGCCAAGCCTCCGGTAGTATAGCAGTGGCGGATAACGTGTTTGACCGTGAGTTCAACGAGCCGCTAGTGCACCAGGCCGTCATTGCTTACTTGGCGGGTGGCCGGTCAGGAACCCGAGCACAGAAGAACCGTTCTCAAGTGCGTGGCGGTGGTGCCAAGCCTTGGCGGCAAAAAGGTACAGGGCGTGCGCGAGCGGGTACAATCCGCAGCCCATTGTGGCGTGGCGGGGGCGTGACTTTTGCTGCAAGGCCGCAAAATCATACTCAAAAGCTCAATAAAAAAATGTACCGTGGAGCCTTGTGTTCCATTTTTTCCGAGCTGCGCCGTCAGAACCGGCTCATTGTTGCCACAGAACTAAGTCTGGATGTGCCGCGCACTCAACAGGCATTGGCTTTGTTAAATGCTTTAGGCGTAAGTCCCAATGAGCGAGTACTTTTGGTGACTGATTCGACCCATCCAAATTTGGAATTGGCCGTGCGTAATGTGTTCAAAGTTTCCACCAGTACGGTGACATCGTTGGCGCTACCCGCGTTGATCGGGAGTGACAAGGTCGTGGTGACTCAAGCAGCATTGGCTCAGATAGGAGAGTGGTTATCATGAATCAGGAGCGGATTTTAAAGATTATTCTTGGTCCTCATGTTTCTGAGAAAAGTGCCCAGCTTGCTGATCAAAGCAATCAAATCGCATTCAAGGTTGCTCTCGATGCCACTAAACCTGAAATTAAACAGGCTGTAGAAAATCTGTTTGATGTCACGGTTGAAACTGTTAGCGTGGCCGTTATTAAAGGGAAGCGTAAGCGCTTCGGAGCAATCAAGGGTCATCGTAATAATTGGAAAAAAGCCTACGTGCGTTTGGCTCCCGGCGATGATATCGAATTTATCGGTGCCGAGTAATCCGAGTGACATTCAGCGTTAAGGAGTGATCATGGCAGTAGTTAAAAAGAAGCCGACTTCGCCTGGGCGCCGTTTCGTCGTCTCGGTCAAGTCGCCGGAAATTTACAAGGGTGAACCTTTCCGACCTCTATTGGAAAGTCAGTCCCATTCGGGCGGTCGTAATAATCAAGGCCGGATTACCACGCGCCACAGAGGGGGCGGTCATAAGCAGCATTATCGTCTCATCGATTTCCGCCGTAATAAGGATAACATCCCAGCACGAGTGGAACGACTGGAATATGACCCCAACCGCAGTGCTAATATAGCCTTGCTACTTTACGCTGACGGTGAAAGACGTTATATTATCGCCCCCCGTGGTTTGAAACCGGGTGATGTGGTTTCATCCGGTCCTGCAGCACCGATTAAAAGCGGTAATGCATTGCCGTTGCGCAGTATACCCGTTGGCAGCACCATTCACTGTGTTGAAATGAAGCCAGGCAAAGGCGCACAGATGATGCGTAGTGCCGGCGCGTCTGCTCAGTTAGTGGCGCGCGAAGGGGCTTACGCTACCTTGCGCCTGCGTTCCGGAGAGACACGCAAACTGCATTCTGATTGTAAGGCCACAATCGGCGAGGTCGGTAATGCAGAACATAGTCTGAGATCATTAGGTAAGGCCGGTGCTAAGCGGTGGTTGGGTATCAGGCCAACGGTACGTGGTGTAGTGATGAACCCGGTCGATCATCCTCATGGCGGCGGTGAAGGCCGCACCTCGGGTGGTCGTCATCCGGTTACCCCTTGGGGTGTGCCCACTAAAGGCCATAAGACCCGTAACAACAAGCGCACCGGTAAGTTCATTGTGCGGCGAAGCAAGAAATAATGGCGAGAGGATAGAGTAGTGCCACGTTCGGTTAAAAAAGGCCCGTTTATCGATGATCATCTAGCCCGCAAGGTGTTGCGAGCTGTCGATACCAAAAGCCGCAAACCTATTAAGACTTGGTCGCGGCGATCAATGATTGTGCCTGAAATGATTGGCCTCACCATCGCTGTTCATAACGGACGCCAGCATGTGCCGGTGTTGATTAATGAGAATATGATCGGTCACAAACTGGGTGAATTTGCTGCCACTCGCACTTTCAAAGGGCATGCAGCTAACAAAAAAGCTAGCAAGGGCAAGAGATAAGTCATGCAAGCCGCAGCTAAACTGAGATATGCTCGCATATCATCGCAAAAAGCGCGCTTAGTCGCTGATCAGATTCGTGGTCTAGGGGTCGAGAAGGCACTGGAACAGCTCAAATTTAGTAACCTGAAATCCGCCCGCTTAGTACTTGGGGTGCTGGAGTCAGCCATTGCCAATGCCGAGCATAATGAAGGTGCCGATGTCGATGAGCTTAGGGTTGCGTCAATCCAAGTGGATGAAGGTCCGGCAATGAAGCGTATGCGTGCTCGCGCTAAAGGGCGTGGCAACCGCATACTCAAGCGCACCAGTCATATTTCCGTCACCGTGGCCGAGCAGTAGGAGAGCATTCGAATAATGGGACAGAAAGTTCATCCGAAAGGTATTCGCCTCGGTATTTCCACTGACTGGAATACGCGTTGGTATGCCGATTCCAAGAATTTCGCCGATTACCTGGCGGCTGATGCTGAAATCCGTGATTTCATCAAACGCAAGTTGGCCAATGCGGCAGTAAGCCGGATTGAGATTCAGCGGCCTGCGCGCAATGTTCATATCACGATTCATACGGCGCGCCCTGGGGTGGTTATCGGCAAAAAGGGTGAAGATATTGAGGCGTTACGCAAACAGGTCGCCGCACTTGCCGGTATACCCGTGCACATCAATATCGAAGAAGTCCGTAAACCCGAATTAGATGCCCAGTTAGTCGCTGAAAGTGTTGCTCAGCAACTGGAGCGCCGCATTATGTTTCGCCGAGCCATGAAACGTTCGGTAGCCAACTCAATGCGGCTTGGTGCCCAAGGCATCAAAATCAATATTGCAGGGCGTTTGAATGGTGCTGAGATTGCGCGCAGCGAATGGTATCGCGAAGGCCGCGTCCCGCTACACACGTTACGGGCCGATATTGACTATGGATTCGCCGAGGCGCATACCACTTACGGAGTGATTGGCATTAAAGTCTGGATCTTCAAGGGTGAAGTATTTACGCTCGATCGTCGCCATGGTGATGCAAAACCGGCAGCTAAAACGGTTTAAATCGGCAGACAGTTACGGCAATTCCGCATCTCATCCGCATGATCAGCGGGAGTTTGCTTTTTAGGGTAGAGGAAAACGCATGTTACAGCCCAAGAGAACAAAATTTAGGAAGCAGCATAAAGGCCGTAACCGCGGTGTGGCGACTGCTGGTGATCAGGTCAATTTCGGAGAGTACGGACTTAAAGCCGTCACTCGTGGGCGGATTACCGCTCGGCAAATTGAATCTGCCCGGCGTGCCATTAATCGCCATATTAAACGGGGCGGTAAAGTGTGGATCCGTATTTTCCCTGACGTCCCGGTTACTCAAAAACCGCTGGAAGTGCGTATGGGCAGTGGTAAAGGCAATGTGGAGTACTGGGTCGCTAAGATCCAGCCAGGCCGGGTTCTTTATGAAATGGAAGGCGTTTCTGAGAATCTCGCTCGTGAAGCTTTCCGGCTGGCTGCGGCAAAATTACCTGTGAAAACAGTGTTTGTAAATCGGACGGTGATGTGATGAAGGCAAATGATTTGCGCCAGCAGAGCGTTGATGAACTCAAGCAAGAGCGTGTGAATTTGTTACGCGAGCAGTTTAATCTCCGCATGCAAAAGGCCAGTGGTCAGCTTTCTAGATCGCATCTTTTTAAGCGGTCTCGCCGCAATATTGCGCGGATTAATACCATTCTCGCAGAAAAGGAACGTTCATAATGATTGAGCAGGTTACGATGGATCAAGCTCCAGAAGCCGATAGCCAGTCTGCATTAGCAGCACGCACCGTCAGCGGTCGAGTGGCCAGCAACCGGATGGATAAAACCATTACAGTTGTCACCGAGCGTATGGAGCGCCACCCTCTTTACGGCAAGTACGTTCGTCGGCGTGCCAAATTGCATGCGCATGATGAAAATAACGAATGTCGAGTCGGCGATACAGTGCTTGTTGAACAGTGCCGACCGCTTTCGAAAACCAAGTTCTGGCGCTTGGTAAAAGTGGTCGATAAGGTGCACCGCTGATTATCGCTGTCGCGGCGGGCTATGGTGTGATATCAATGGATCAAAAAGCAATCAGGTTAACAGCATGATTCAGATGCAAACGGTTTTGAACGTGGCCGACAACAGCGGTGCACGTCGCTTGATGTGTATCAAGGTGCTGGGAGGCTCGCATCGACGCTACGCTAAGATTGGCGATGTCATCAAAGTGAGTGTAAAAGAAGCTATCCCACGGGGCCGAGTCAAAAAAGGTGAAGTTTACAGTGCTGTTGTTGTCCGCACTCGTAAGGGGGTGCGCCGTCCCGATGGGTCGCTGGTGCGTTTCGACGGGAATGCTGCAGTACTGCTTAATAACAAGCTCGAACCGATTGGAACCCGTATCTTTGGGCCGGTCACGCGCGAGTTGCGCACTGAGCGGTTTATGAAAATTATTTCCTTGGCACCGGAAGTGCTGTGATTCAGTACCGGCTGCCTGTGAGCAAGTGGAAGGTTAGCAATGCGTAGAATTCGTAGAGGTGACGATGTTATCGTCATTGCTGGACGGGATCGCGGGCGGCGTGGCAGTGTGGTGCGGCTGCTCGATACCGACCGGCTGATTGTAGAAAACGTCAACATGGTGAAACGGCATACTAAGCCTAATCCACAGCGTAATCAGCCCGGTGGTATTATCGAAAAAGAAGCGCCAATCCATGTATCCAATGTGATGCTGTATAACCCAGTTACTGAAAAAGGCGACCGGGTAGGTTTTCGCAGGCTGGACGATGGACGCAAAGTGCGTTACTTCAAGTCCAATAATGAAGTCGTGGACATATAAGGTCGTCACAATGGCAAGATTGCAAGAATATTATCAGACCACGGTGATGCCGCAATTGCGCGAACATTTCGGCTATGCGAATGTCATGCAGGTGCCGCGCATCACTAAAATAACCCTTAACATGGGTGTGGGTGAAGCGTTGGCTGACCGCAAAATTATGGATCATGCGGTGAGCGATCTGACCCAAATTTCCGGTCAGAAACCGATAGTGACCAATGCGCGTAAGTCAATCGCCGGTTTTAAGATTCGTGAGGGTTGGCCGATTGGTTGTAAGGTGACTCTCCGCCGCGAACGCATGTATGAGTTTTTGGATCGATTGATTAATGTCGCTATCCCGCGGGTTCGTGACTTTCGTGGACTCAGTAGCAAGTCTTTTGATGGTCGTGGTAATTACAATATGGGTGTCCGTGAACAGATCATTTTCCCGGAAATCGACTATGATCGTATCGACACGTTGCGCGGTTTAGACATCACCATCACCACCTCAGCACGGACTGATGCAGAAGGCCGTGCTTTGTTAGCGGCTTTCAACTTTCCGTTTCGTAACTAGGGATGCACGCATGGCCAAGAAAAGCATGATTAACCGTGAGCTCAAGCGTGATCGTATGCGGTTGCAATATGCCGCTAAGCGTTTGGAACTCAAGGAGCTGATTCGCACTGCTGATGATGAACAACAACGCCGTGAAGCTCAGTCGCGTCTGCAAGCATTGCCACGCGATTCGAGTCCCTCCCGAGGTCAACGACGTTGCCGCCTGACGGGACGACCGCATGGGGTTTATCGTAAGTTTGGTTTAGGACGCAGCAAACTGCGTGAGCTGGCGATGCGCGGCGATATACCCGGTTTGCGCAAGTCCAGTTGGTAATTAATTGATTAAAAGTGGATATCGTTACTTATGAGTATGACTGATCCCATCGCCGATATGCTGACGCGGATACGCAACGCACAGGCGGTGTCTAAAACACAAGTGGTTATGCCTTCATCCAAGCTTAAGCTCTCAGTTGCCAAAACGTTGCATGATGAAGGTTATATTCAGGCCTACCATGTTGTTCAGACAGCAGGTAAGCCGGCGTTATTGATTGAACTCAAGTATTATCAGGGTCAACCGGTTATCGAGTTAATCCAGAGGATTAGTCGGCCAGGTCTGCGCATTTTCAAAGGCAAGGACGAATTGCCGAGTGTCCGCAGCGGTCTGGGTATCGCCATTATCTCCACCCCAAAGGGAGTGATGAGTGACCGCGCTGCCCGGGCGATAGGCCACGGTGGTGAAGTCCTGTGTGTCGTCGCTTAATGGAGTAAACTCATGTCACGTATCGCAAAACAACCGATCAACCTGCCAAAAGGTGTGGAGATCACCCTGCAGGGCCATGATCTAAGCGTTAAGGGTAGCAAGGGTATTCTCAATTTGACCTTGCACCCCAGCGTGTCACTCGAGCAGGATGATCAACAGGTGAGGGTCGTGCCCGCGTCTGGACAGGCTCAGCATCGTGCTTTCGCGGGAACCATGCGGGCGCTGGTTAATAATATGGTGCTGGGTGTCAGCCAGGGCTTCGAACGGCGTTTGCAATTAGTGGGCGTAGGTTATCGCGCTCAGGTTGAGGGTTCCACGCTCAACCTGACGTTGGGGTATTCACATCCCATCGCTTATCCGATCCCGGAAGGGGTAACCGTGCAGACGCCATCACAAACTGAAGTGGTCGTGCGGGGTGCCGACAAGCAAAAAGTCGGCCAAGTATCGGCTAAAATCCGTGCCTTCAGGCCACCTGAGCCTTACAAGGGTAAAGGTGTACGGTACTCCGATGAAACCATCATTATGAAAGAAGCCAAGAAGAAGTAGGGCGCACATGGACAAGAAAACAGCACGACTACGCCGTGGGCGACGCACCCGTATGAAAATTCATCAGCTCGATGTACATCGGCTGTGCGTTCACCGGACACCTCGGCATATTTATGCCCAACTCATCGCGCCGGGTGGTGCGCAGGTGTTGGCTGCAGCCTCAACAGTAGAAGCTACTGTTCGTCAAGGCTTGAAAAGCACCGGCAATATTGAAGCGGCTAAGGTCGTCGGTAAGGCTATTGCTGAGAAGGCCAAGGCGGCGGGCATCGAGCAAGTAGCCTTTGATCGCTCGGGGTTTAAGTATCATGGCCGAATCAAAGCGTTGGCCGAATCTGCCCGTGAAAACGGTTTGCGGTTTTAAGAGGTAAACCATGGCGACGAATGTGGACAATACCCAAAATACAGATGGATTGCAGGAAAAACTGATCACGGTCAACCGAGTGGCTAAGGTTGTCAAAGGCGGTCGGCAGTTTGGATTTACCGCGTTAACCGTCGTTGGCGATGGACAAGGTCGGGTCGGTTTTGGTTATGGCAAAGCGCGTGAAGTGCCCATTGCCATTCAAAAGGCTATGGACAAGGCTCGCCGCAATTTGCGGACGGTTTCAATAAACGGCAGTACGCTTCAGTACCCTGTAGTCGGTTGCCACGGTGCTGCTCGTGTATTTATGAAACCCGCTTCTGAAGGTACGGGTATCATCGCCGGTGGTGCCATGCGTGCTGTGTTTGAAGTGCTGGGCGTGCGTGACGTATTGGCTAAATGCATCGGCTCGCGTAACCCGATTAACGTCGTGCGCGCGACGATTCAAGGATTGACAGATATGACAGATGTTGACCATGTTGCGGCCAAGCGCGGCAAGAGTGTTGAGGAAATCCGGGGCTAAGTGATGACTGATAAAAAACTTAAAATCACCTTGGTCAAAAGTCTCAATGGGCGTTTGCAGTCGCATAAAGCCTGCGTGCGTGGCTTGGGCTTGCGCCGGATTAATCACACTGTGGTCATCAGCGATACACCGGAAAATCGGGGGATGATCAATAAAGCTTCCTATTTACTCAAAGTTGAGGACGCCTGATGCGATTGAATACTCTCAAGCCAGCAGCCGGAAGCCGCCCGAGTGCTAAGCGGGTGGGCCGCGGAATTGGCTCAGGGCTGGGCAAAACCAGCGGGCGTGGTCATAAAGGGCAAAAAGCACGCGCTGGCGGTTTCCATAAAGTCGGCTTTGAAGGTGGCCAAATGCCCCTGCAACGCCGTTTGCCCAAGCGCGGTTTTAATTCACACCAGGTATTGGTTACCGCCGAGGTTCGGCTGCATGAACTCGCCAAAGTTGATGCTGGTGTCATTGACATCGCTGCGTTACGCAAAGCCAATCTGATTTCCGGAGCTATTCAGCGAGCTAAAATTATTGCTTCTGGTACGCTGAATAAGCCTGTGCAAATTCGTGGTCTGGGCGTGACCAAAGGTGCCCGCGCCGCGATTGAGGCTGCGGGCGGTCAAATTCTGGAGCAATAGCAGGTCTTTCCTCATGGCTTCACCCTTACCTAAATTGGGCAAGATGGTCGAGTTGCGCCAGCGGCTGTTATTTGTGCTGGGCGCGATTGTTGTATTTCGTATTGGTACCTTCATCCCCGTACCCGGTGTTCGTCCGGAGGTTATGGCCCAGTTGTTTGAACAGCAACGGGGCACAATTCTGGACATGTTCAATATGTTCTCGGGTGGAGCCTTGGAGCGCCTGAGTATCATGGCGCTCGGTATTATGCCGTATATCTCAGCCGCCATTATCATGCAGCTGATGTCGCATGTTGTGCCCTCGCTGATTCAGCTGCGCAAGGAAGGTAATAATGGGCGGCGTAAAATTACTCAATATACGCGATACCTTACAGTCTTACTGGCTACCTTCCAATCGATAGGAGTGGGGATTGCCCTGCAAGGTCAGGTTGTCGGGGGTGAATCCGTTGTTGCGTTTACCGGCATAGCTTTTATGATCACCTGCTCGGTTTCCCTGGTTGGGGGCACCATGTTCCTGATGTGGCTGGGAGAGCAGGTTACTGAGCGTGGCATTGGTAATGGTATTTCGATTATTATCTTCGCGGGTATTGTGGCCGGTTTGCCGGGTGCGCTCGGGGGAACTCTGGAATTAGCCCGCACTGGTGAACTCAATATTTTCTCGGTATTGCTGATTTTAGCTTTGGCCTTGGTCGTCACGGGCTTTGTGGTGTTTATTGAACGTGGTCAGCGGCGGATCACGGTTAATTACGCGAAACGCCAGCAAGGGCGGAAGATGTATGCCGGTCAGACGAGTCACTTGCCGCTGAAATTAAACATGGCCGGCGTGATACCACCCATTTTTGCCTCCAGTCTGATTCTGTTCCCAGCCACATTAGGTGGATGGAGTGGTGGTGCTGAGGGTATGGAGTGGTTGCAGCGGATCAGCTCAGCGATGTCGCCCGGTCAGCCGCTGTACATCATGTTTTATGCCACACTGATTATTTTCTTCTGCTTTTTCTATACCGCTCTGGTGTTTAACGCGCGGGAAACAGCCGATAATCTAAAAAAATCCGGTGCATTTATTCCAGGAATTCGTCCCGGTGCACAGACAGCCGGTTACATTGATAAAGTTTTAACTCGACTGACTTTTGTCGGAGCGATGTATATCACTGCCGTGTGTCTATTGCCAGAATTTTTGATTTTGTACTGGAATGTACCGTTTTACTTTGGCGGTACCTCACTGCTGATTATTGTTATTGTCAGCATGGATTTCATGGCTCAAGTGCAGGCCCATTTGATGTCGCATCAGTACGATAGTCTTATGAAAAAGGCTAATCTTCGGGGTATGCCTGGGGGCGGTTTGACCCGCTGAATGGTTACGGCGGCTGCCTGTCATAAACAAGCAGCCGCCGATTAATGGAGATTTAAAGAAATGAAAGTACAAGCCTCGGTCAAGAAGATCTGCCGTAATTGCAAGGTGATCCGCCGTCGCGGCGTGGTGCGCATTATTTGCAGTGACAAACGTCACAAGCAAAGACAAGGTTGATCCGATTGGCTTCTCGTGAAATTGTAAGTTATAATGAGCGGTTTCCAAATGATTGCGATTTCCAAATGATTCTGGCTAGGGAGCATCAATGGCTCGTATTGCAGGCATAAACATACCGGCTAACAAACATGCCGTCATCGCGTTGCAGTCCATCTATGGCATTGGTGGAACTCGTTCGCGGCTGATTTGTGAACGTGCGCAAATCGCGCCGGATACTAAAATCAAGAATTTAAACGATGAGCAGGTTGAGGCGCTGCGTGCCGAGGTCGGGGGCTTTATCGTTGAGGGTGATTTGCGCCGTGAAGTCGCTATGAACATTAAGCGGCTGATGGACCTCGGAGCTTACCGTGGTTTACGCCATCGGCGTGGTTTGCCCACTCGCGGACAGCGCACGCGCACCAACGCGCGTACCCGTAAAGGGCCACGGCGCCCCATCAGGAAATAAATATGATATACCAGTGCGGTAGAGATTAAGTATGGCCAAGCCTGTCAGCAAAGTTCGTAAAAAGGTAAAAAAGCATGTTGTCGATGGAATCGCCCATGTCCATGCCTCTTTTAACAACACCATCATCAGCATCACCGACCGGCAAGGTAATGCCCTGTCCTGGGCAACTTCGGGGGGATCTGGTTTTAAGGGCTCACGTAAGAGCACGCCGTTCGCAGCTCAGGTTGCGGCTGAACGAGCCGGTGAAGTGGTCAAAGAGATGGGTATGAAAAACCTCGATGTGCGGGTCAAAGGCCCGGGTCCGGGCCGTGAGTCCGCTGTGCGCGCGCTTAACGCTGCGGGGTTTAAGGTGATGAGTATTGTCGATGTCACGCCGATACCACACAATGGTTGTCGCCCTCCCAAAAAGCGTCGGGTTTAAGGAGCACCAGTAATGGCAAGATATTTAGGACCTACGTGCAAGCTAAGCCGTCGCGAAGGCACTGATTTATTCCTGAAGTCAGCTGCTCGACCGTTGTCTTCAAAGTGTAATGCTGAGCGTCCACCGGGACAGCATGGCGGACGGCGGACGCGCCTCTCCGACTACGGCTCGCAGCTGCGTGAAAAGCAAAAACTGCGGCGTATGTACGGTGTTTTAGAGCGTCAATTCCGCAATTACTATAAAGCAGCGGCTCAGCGTAAGGGCTCGACGGGTGAAAATCTGCTGCGGTTACTGGAATGTCGACTTGACAATGTGGTTTACCGCATGGGTTTCGGCAGTACTCGGGCTGAAGCGCGTCAGTTAGTCAATCACCGCGCTATTTTGGTCAATGACAGGACGGTTAATATTCCATCCTATCAAGTCAAACCCAATGATATCATTACGGTTCGCGAAAAGTCGCGCAATCAGACCCGCGTGCAAAGTGCAATGCAGTTGGCTCAAGGCACGGGGTTCGCTGATTGGGTTGAGGTTGATACCAACAAATTGATGGGTACGTTCAAGCGTGCACCAGATCGAGGTGATTTGTCAGCGGACATCAACGAGTCGCTCGTTGTCGAATTGTACTCCAAGTAATTTATCCACTGAATCGGGTTCTCTAGATGTCGGTTACCTCTGATTTGCTAACGCCTCGCACCGTCGGTGTTGATGTGCTCAATGACTACCATGCGAGTGTCACGCTAGAGCCATTGGAACGCGGTTTTGGTCACACTTTGGGCAATGCGCTGCGCCGTATATTGCTCTCCTCCATACCGGGCTGCGCTATTGTCGAGGCGAAAATCGATGGTGTTTTGCATGAATACTCCCCGGTGGAGGGTGTGCAAGAGGACGTCATCGATATTCTGCTTAATTTGAAAAAGGTGGCCATTAAGCTGTATGACAGCGATGAGGCGACACTGCGCCTCAGCAAGAAAGGGCCAGGAACCATCACTGCTGCCGATATAGAAACGACACACAAAGTTGAAGTGATCAACCCGGAGCATGAAATCGCTCACTTGACTAAAGAAGGCGAGTTAACCATGGAGCTCAAGGTTGCGCGTGGCCGTGGTTATGAACCCTCCAACCAGCGAGTCACTCCGGATGACACCCGGCCTATTGGTACCCTGCTGCTGGATGCCAGTTTCAGCCCTATCATTCAAGTTAGTTATCGGGTCGATGCCGCTCGGGTCGAACAACGCACTGACTTGGACAAGCTGATTTTGAATCTGCGTACTAATGGCACGATTGATCCTGAAGAAGCCATTCGTACGGCTGCCTGTATTCTCAATGAGCAGTTGGCGGTGTTTGTGGATTTTAAGCCCGGCACTCATCCCAAACCGGGTGATGGAGGAGCCGCGCCACCGATTGATCCGATTCTGCTGCAGTCTGTTGACGATTTAGAACTCACGGTGCGCTCGGCAAACTGCCTGAAAGCCGAAAGTATCTACTTTATCGGTGATTTAATCCAACGCACCGAAGTCGAACTGCTGAAAACGCCTAATCTGGGTAAGAAATCACTGACTGAAATTAAAGATGTTTTGGCTGAAAAGGGCCTGTCTTTAGGCATGGTCATAGAGAACTGGCCACCACCAAACTTGGGGCAGACGGAAGAATCGCTTAAATCAGCATCGGATAAGACTTTATCAACTGGGTCTGTAAGCCTGGGTTCTGACGAGAAAGACGCCGGCTAATCTGACTGGAAAGGCGTCTGCCTGACGCTACAGCACTTAATAGGAATTACCTCATGCGCCACCGTAACTCTGGTCGACAACTGAACCGCAATAGCAGCCACCGCAAGGCTATGTTTAAAAATATGACCGTTTCCCTGGTGACCCACGAAGCGATCAAGACCACCCTGCCTAAAGCTAAAGAGCTGCGCCGAGTGATTGAGCCTTTGATTACCTTGGCAAAAGAAGACGGACATGCCCGTCGCCGCCTGGCATTTAATCGCATTCGCGACCGCGAAGCGGTCACTAAATTATTCAATGAGCTTGGCCCACGCTATAAAGAGCGCCCCGGCGGCTACCTACGCATCCTGAAATGCGGCTTTCGCAGTGGTGATAACGCCCCTATGGCGTTTGTTGAATTGGTTGATCGTCCGGAATCACCGACTGTTGACTAATTCAGTCTGAGTTATTCGCACTACAAGGCCGGGCACAGCTCGGCTTTTTTGTTTGGAAACCAGGCATGACTAAGCAACGTGAGCAATTGCGTAAAGCTTTTCTCGTCTCTCAGGGGCTGATTGCCACGGCTATGCAACCGCTGCA
>SKOM01000237.1 GCA_007120095.1 Candidatus Competibacteraceae bacterium
ATGATGATGCATGGCGTTCATGATCCCGTGATTCCGGTCGATTATGGCCTGCAAGCTCATAAGCGGCTGCAAGCACTGGGTTATACGAGTGAATGGCATACTTACCCTATGGGTCATGAAGTCCATCCACAACAAATTCAAGTCATTGGTACTTGGTTGGCTCAACATCTCAACGGAGCAAATGCAACATGAACAAGCGCTTATTGATTGCCCAAGGGGGCGGCCCGACGGCCGTGATTAACCAAACCTTAGTCGGTGCTGTGTTTGAGGCACAACGCCAAGGGTTCTCGGAAATTTACGGAGCGCGTCATGGGGTGCGCGGTATCATTGAACGACAATTAATTGACTTGGGGCGGGAAACGCCGACTCGACTCGAACGGGTCGCGTATACGCCGTCCTCAGCCCTGGGTTCAACCCGCGATAAACCGGACGCAGCCTATTGCGCGCGAATTCTGGAAGTGCTTAAAGAAAAACAGATTGACCATTTTTTCTACATCGGTGGCAATGATTCCGCCGATACCGTGCGCGTGGTCAGTGAGGCGGCTGAACAGAACGGTTATCCGTTGTGTGCGCTGCATTTGCCCAAAACCGTAGACAATGACCTGGTCGGCAACGACCATACGCCGGGTTACGCCTCAGCGGCTCGCTACATTACCCAGACATTAATGGGTGCCGATTTGGATAATCGCGCATTGCCGGGGGTTTATCTGGCGGTGATTATGGGTCGGCATGCCGGATTCTTAACTGCAGCGGCCGCAATGGCTCGGCATTATCCTGACGATGGTCCGCACTTATTGTACCTGCCCGAACGCACCTTTGATATGGACCGTTTTCTGGACGATGTTGATCGGGTACAAACACGGCTGGGGCGCTGCGTCGTTGCCCTGAGTGAGGGCATTCACGATGCCAGCGGTGAGCCTATCGTGACTCGATTAATCCAGGCCGAGAAAGACGCTCATGGTAATGTGCAGCTCTCCGGTACGGGCGCTTTGGCGGATCTGCTGAGCACCACACTGCGCGACAAACTCGGGCTTAAACGGGTGCGTGGCGATACACTGGGTTATCCGCAACGTTCGTTTTTTGGCTGCTATTCGCAAGTCGATGCTCAGGAAGCCCGCGAAGTCGGTGAATATGCCGTGCAATGCGCGATGGCCGGACAACGCGCCCAATCGATTGCCCTGCAACGGGTCGGTGACTATGCAGTCAACTACACCTTGATACCGTTAACCACGGTTGCGGCACAGACCCGGGTTCTGGCTGACGAACACATTACTTCAGCCAGCAATGATGTCACGCCGGCATTCTGCCACTGGCTGCGGCCTTTGCTCGGCAACGAATTGCCGGTACCCAGTCACATTCTTTGACAGCCGCACTCACTGCGCCGGAATTACGACTGACTCATGGCGAGCCGCCGTATTCCGAGCGCTACCAAGACCATTATTTTTCCCGTCATGGCGGGCTGGCTGAAACCCGCCATGTGTTTCTAATGGGCAATAGTCTGCCTCAGCGCTGGCAGGGACGTGAGTATTTTGTCGTGGCTGAAACGGGTTTTGGTACGGGGCTGAATTTTCTCGCCACTTGGCAGGCCTGGCAGCAGGATGGGCAGCGCTGTCGTTATTTGCACTATCTCGCCGTAGAAAAGCATCCGCTGCACGCCTCGCAGTTACGCACGGCGTTGGCCCCGTGGTCAGAACTGGCCCCATTGACTGAACAATTGGTACTCCATTGGCCCTTGCCGGTACCGGGGTTTCATCGCCTCGTCTGGGCCGAAAACCGGGTGGTGCTCACTCTATTGCTGGGTGATGCCGCTGCGCTATTACCCAGTCTTCAGGCGACGGTCGATGTGTGGTATCTGGATGGCTTTGCCCCGAGCCGTAATCCTGATCTGTGGCAACCCGCCGTGCTGGACGAGGTCGCACGCCTGTTGCGCCCTGGTGGAACCGTGGCCACCTACACCGTGGCCGGTTGGGTACGGCGCGGATTGGCAGACGCCGGGTTGAACGTGAGCAAACGCCTTGGTTTTGGTGGCAAACGGGACATGTTGACCGCCCACAAACCGGGCATTGCCGAGGATAAACCACCCCGCCAACGCTCCGTACTGGTGGTCGGAGCTGGTCTGGCCGGTACCGCCGTGAGCCGGGCCTTGGCTGAACGCGACTGGTCGGTCACGCTATTGGAGCGTCATGCCACACCAGCGGCCGAGGCTTCGGGTAATCCGGCCGGGGTCGCCATGCCCCGACCTGCGGCCAAAGTGACAGCCGATGGCTGGCTGCATTTACAAGCCTATCAGTATTTACTGGCGTTGCTGGCCCGGCTGCAACCGGGGGACTGGCATCCCTGCGGAACCTTGTTGTTGGCTTCTAATCGCTTGCGCCAGCAGCGGTTTCCTCAGTTTGTGCAGCGCTATGGGTTGCCGCCGGAGCTGGCGCAATGGGTGGAACCGGCGCAAGCCAGTGCCTTGGCGGGTACGGCGTTGAACCATCCGGCCCTGTATTTTCCCCAGACCGGCTGGCTGCGTCCTGCGGCATTGTGTCGCGCTTTGGTTAACCATGCGGGGATCACCACATACTATGCCACAGAGGTCGCCACCATTGCCCCGACATCCCACGGCTGGCAGGCACTCGATGCCGCTGGGCAGGTACTGGCCGCCGCAGACGTGGTGATTCTGGCCAATGCCACAGCGATCCGGCGGTTTCCTCAAGCAGCGGCGTTACCATTGATTCCAGCGCGGGGGCAGTTGAGTGGGGCACCAGCAACTCAACTCACCCGCTCACTGCGCTGTGTGCTCTACGGCAAGGGCTATGTGATTCCTGCCGATGCCGAGGGGCGGCAACTGTTCGGAGCGAGTTTAATTCCCGGCGATGCCGACGCCACGCTGCGTAGCGCGGACGATGTGGCGAATCTTCAGCGTTTACAGCAGTTATTACCGGAGTTTGCCGCTGAACTGGCCGCTCGCACCCAGGGGTGTTTCGCAGCGGTGCGGGCGACGACGCCGGATCGCTTGCCACTGGTTGGTGCCGTCGATCCGGCTCACTCTGGGCTTTACACCCTCAGTGGATTAGGAGCGCGAGGCATTGTGACCGCGCCTTTAGCGGCTGAATTACTGGCGGCACAATTGAATCAGGAACCGTGGCCGGTGGCGGCTGAGGTAGCACACAGTGTCGATCCACAACGGTTTGCCCAGCGCCAGGCGCAGCGGCTAGGCTACTAATACTGACGTAGAGTCAAGGTATTATCCCGCTGAATCATTTCCAGATCACGCATAAAACTCATACCCAGCAATACCGTATCCCCCGGCATATGGGGATTAATACTGGCGCGCACATCAGGCAGAGCAATATTGCCTAGGCGAACCTCGTCCAACTGGGTGCGGTACACCGTGATCATACCGTTAGCGGTCATCGCTCGCTGTGCCTGGCCACGGCTGAGACCGATGCGACTGGCAATAGCGGCCGGAATATTGACATCGGTCGCCCCGGTATCGAGTAAAAATTGCACCGGTTCGCCATTGATAAACCCTGGTGCGATATAGTGCCCACTGCGATTGCGTTCCAGCACCACTTCGCCCAGCCCGTCGGCATCATAACTGGCTAAGCCACGATTGGGATTGTCGCCGCTCTGCAACCAGCCTTGAAAAAACAGGGTGAGCAATATCAGCAACATCACCCACATCCCAACCAACATGAACTTGCCCATAGTATACTGACTGCGTACCGGATCACTCATACCCAAGCTCCCATCATCTGTGTGCCAAAGATAGCGAATAGACTCTCCAGATTATGATTATTTCCCTTATTGTTGCTGTAAGTCGCAACGGGGTGATTGGTCACCAAGGGACCCTGCCGTGGCATTTGCCCGCCGACCTGCGCCATTTTAAACAAATGACCTGGGGTAAACCGCTGCTCATGGGACGGGTGACCCACCAGTCCATCGGCCGCCCGTTGCCGGGGCGGCAGAATATTGTCCTCAGCCGTGACCCGAACTACCGCGCCGCCGGCTGC